>DASPNN010000565.1:0-14789 GCA_035626495.1 Chryseosolibacter sp. | reverse complement strand
CCAGGACTTCGCATTCGAATCCATCGAAACTCAGGTCGATCGCTCAAGGGCGGCAGACACGAAAGCACTCAACGCCAAGCATGCGTTCACGATCTCGGCAATCGTCACAGATGAAAATGAACCTTACAACCAATTCCTGATTTACATGGCGGGAACCAGGGGTTCTATTACCGTGCATTGGGGTGACGGGACATCGACGAATTATCCGCTCGGCGGCACTCAGTTCGAAGTGGCGAAACTTTACGCTGCACCAGGCAGATACGAGATCACCGTCACGGGGGATATCAGGAACATAACGTTCTTTCAATCGTCGTACGGCCAGGGCGTCTTTGACAATATCAACTTCAGGCCACTGACCGGTCTTGAAGGCCTGCGCATGAGCAGCCTGCCCGGGCCGGAGATCCTTGATGTGTCGCGCGCCAGAAATCTCCAGGACCTTACGCCAACAGACATCAAAAACCTTCGCGAGATCCGCCTTCCGCACCAGCATGAATTGTGGGCGGTCAGCATATCCGGCGATACGAGCCTGACCTCCGCGACGGTGAATGCCCTGATCAACAGCGTCTATCAAAACGCCGTTAAAAAACAGCGTTGGGGATTCTTTCACCTGCCGAAATTTCCATACGATGAAACACGCAGCTCGGAAATGGTAGGACCACCCTCGGCCGCATCGATCGCACAACTTACGGAGTTGCAAAATAAATACGGTTGGGAAATTGTGCCCGAAATGCCGCGGCCGGAAGAGGCGGCCCGCAGCGCATCAGGCCAATAACAGTTCGCGCACCCTTGCATTCTTTGTGTAACTTCGTGCCTTTGGTCTTCGTGGCATTTGTCCGACACGTCACCCGCGACAGGAGACGCCCGGTAAAGCCAACGTGAGCCATGAGCCACCACAAGAATCAATGAGAAAACACCTCGCCGACCTCAAAGAACAGCGAAAAAGATTCCGGGCAATTTTCGTACGATACGGAAAGAAGGCCGGTTGGAAAGGCAGAACCGCAGAAACCATTTTATTACGCGACATCTACGAAATCGAATCCAACAGCAAAGTAACAGACCACCTGTGGTTTAATGTAACGAAAGAGTTTTCAAATCTTGATTTGCACGAAGGCGACGTCATCGAATTCGACGCCCGCTCAACGGCATACACGAAGGGTTATGTGAATCGCCTCGGAGCTATCGATCAGCGCAAACGCGATTACAAATTGAGCCATCCGACGAAAGTCAAGAAATTACAACCTTGAATATGCCTTCGTGTGACTTAGTGCCTTTGTGCCTTTGTGGCCTGTTCCCGGCCTCAGACCAAACCGGGTCCTACGGTAGAACCCAATGCTTCGCATACAACAGAAACGCGTAAATTGCAATCCATGAATCCGATCATCTTCTGGCAGATCATCAAAGACGATTCGAAGCGAACCTTCGAAGTAATTGGTCGCGAGAAAAATACCAATCCTTTTACGAACGAGGTGTACGGCATGCAACGCGCCGGAATGGTTGTCAGTTGTGTCACCCCGCCGGTCACGAATAAAAATTCCAGCAAGGACCTCATAAAATTTACCGGTTACACCAAAGAGGAAGGGCTTTACCTAAGGCTGCAGAACAAATACCGCGAGCTGACAAAGCCCGATCTTATGGACCTGGAGGACCAGTAGCGGGGATCCTGATTGACACGAACAGCACTTTATTCCCGAACACCAGATCAAAGCTGTTGACAGCGCCTCAGAATGAGCGGCGCGCCGGGCGCTCTCAAGCGCCGATCTTCGGCCTCACGATGCGTGCGCAACTTACGTTTTAAACTGGAGGATATATCCTGATTGCCGCGACCTTGTCCGAACAACTTCGCTGCTTCAGCACAACGCGCAGCGAATGTCCAAAGCCCGAAGCTGTCGTCACGATCGTTGAATGACGCGCGGAGCATCCCGATGGTGGCACATCGAAATTTTCATTTTTTCGGCTCGCTTAAATCGCAAACGTGTGCAAAAATCATCGTTGTAGATTATTGGAAGTCTCGATCAACAAAGCACTCTAGATTCGCATAGCGCATAGTTGTTAATGCATAATTGTTAAGTATACACTTAATAAAAGTCCAGCAAATTAATAACGCCGGAACGTTGCCACATTCAGGACCGGTCACCATGAATCCTAACCCCGTAAATATGAGAAATCGTTACTCCCTATTTTTGTTCGGCATGCTGGCTTCACTGATAGCATGTCATCAGGCCATTGCAGAGGACCGCATTGGAGCCAATCCACACTCCGTGTTTCAACAGCAAAGAGTCACTGGTCGCGTGACGGATGAGTCCGGCAGCCCATTCCCGGGTGTGAACATCGTTGTAAAAGGGACCAGCAGCGGCACAGTGACATCTGCCGATGGCACGTATTCAATCGATGTTCCATCTTCATCGAGCACCCTGGTCTTTTCTTTCGTCGGGTACAGCATGCAGGAACTCTCGGTTGACGGAAGAACGGCTATCGACGTTTCACTTCAACCCGATGTCACCTCTCTGAGTGAAATTGTCGTGACAGCCCTCGGCATAGAGAAATCCTCGAAAAGTCTCGGGTACGCGACCACCAAGGTGGATGGCAAAGAGCTGGCCGTGAACAGAACACCGAACATGATGAACGCCCTTCAGGGAAAAATCGCAGGCGTAAATATCAGCTCGATGGCGACAGGTCCCGGCGGCACATCCAAAGTCCGCATCCGGGGACAATCCTCAATGAGTGGCCAGAACAACCCCCTCATTGTAGTCAACGGTGTGCCTATTGATAACACGAATTTCGGAACAAACCAGGGAAATCTTGGCTCGGACAATTCAATCGCAAGCAGGGGAGCAGGAGCATCCACAGATGGAGGGGATGGTCTGACAAGTTTTAATCCCGATGACATCGAGAGCATGACCGTGCTCAAAGGAGCAACGGCAGCGGCGCTTTACGGCTCGAGGGCAAAGGATGGAGTCATCATGATAACCACAAAATCCAAAGGATCGACGACAGGCATCGGCATCTCTTACAACCTGAACTACACAACCGAAAGGGTTCTCGACTTTACCGATTATCAATATGTGTACGGACAAGGTGAATATGGCGGTGGTCCCGCCGCACCGGGCGCAGCGCCAAACCCGACCAGCGGCCAATGGTCATTCGGGCGGAAGATCGAACCGGGAATGTCGCAAGTGTTATTCAATAACGTTGTAGTTCCGTATGTGGCGCAAAAAGGGATCCTCAATAAGTTTTATCGCACCGGTCAGAACCTGACCAACAGCGTGGCCATTTCCTCGGGCGGTGAAAAAGGCGGGATGAATTTTTCTGTTTCAAACCTGGAAAGCAAGGGCATAACGCCCAACAATGAGTTCACCCGCAACACCATCAACATGGGTTTCAGCTATGACCTTTCTCAAAAGCTCAGCTTTCGCGGGAACGTCAATTACAGCAATGAGTATAATAAAAATCCTCCGGTCGTCGCCGACCAGGACAACTCTATTCCAACTTCGCTGTTCGCCATGGCCAACACCATGCCTTTGGAAGTTCTGGACGCGAACAAATACAACCCGGGCGGTGGCGAATACTTGTATTCCAGGTTTACAAACCGCACCAATCCCTATTGGGTTTTGGAGGAAGTAAAACAAAATATCCGCAGAGACCGGCTCTTCGGAAACTTCAGCCTGAAATATGACTTGACCGACTGGCTCTCGATCCAGGGACGCGCCGGACAGGATTACTGGTCGAGAGATGCCGACTACATCAATCTGCCCACAGGCAAAGCCTCCATCAGCAGCGGATCGATATTCTCAGCCACACCGGGTTATTATAATGGACTCTTCACACAGGAGTCAAGAAGATTCCGAGAAACCAACTATGACTTCCTTGTTACGGCTGCAAAAACATTCGACGACATTGGCGTCAATGTAAACATCGGCGGTAACCAGATGCGCCGGCGCATGGATGTGCACAGTACGCAAGTGACAGACTTCACGGTGCTGGGGCTATACACCGTCCAAAACGGCCGCGCCAAAGATCCGCTTTATGACTTAATAGAGCGAGGGGTGAATTCCCTGTACGCGATGACCGAGGTCAATTACAAGGAAATGTTTTACCTGAACGGAACATTTCGTCAGGACTGGTTCTCGACGTTATCAAAAAATGCGAGAACAATTTTTTATCCTTCGGTTTCGGCAAGTTATGTCTTCTCCGAGTCGTTTAGCGCAAGACCTGACTGGTTGAGCTTTGGAACATTCAGGGCCGCTTACGCGAAAGTCGGCAGCGACTCCGATGTCAGCCCTTACTCCAACCAATTATACTATGGGGTTAACGGACAACAATTCCTCGGACAGGCAGTTGGCAATTTTGGCCTCGCCGTTCCGAACGCAAATTTACGCCCGATGTCGGTCCAGGAAACCGAGTTGGGTATCGAGTTGAAAATGTTTCATGAACGCGTCAATTTAGATGTCGCGGTATACCGCAAATTGACAACGGATCAAATCGTGAGCGCTACGATTTCAGACGCATCCGGCTTTACGACAACCCAAATCAACAGCGGGAAAAGTAAAAACGAAGGCATCGAGTTAATGCTCAATATCATCCCCGTGTCAAGCGATCAGTTCAAGTGGGACTTCACGTTCACGGGCGCCTATAACAAAACTAAAGTGTTGAGCCTGCTTACAGACACACCTGGTTCCAACATTACGGTAGGACAACACGTCTTCAACGGATTCGTCCAGCAGATTGTGGGAGAGGAGATGGGACAGATCGTTGGCTACGGTTACAGACGCGATGATGGCTCCGTTAACCCCGCACATAAGGGCATGATCGTTTATGCTCCGAGCGGGCTGCCGATCCGCACCACCAACTTGATTTCGTTCGGCAGCGCATTGCCGAAGTGGACGGGGGGCTTTATGAATTCTTTTACATATAAAGGGATCAACGCCTCATTCCTGATCGATTTCAAACTCGGCGGCAAAGTTCTGTCAGGAACAAACTTTAATGCCTATCGGCACGGTCTGCACAAGGCAACCCTGGTAGGCAGAGAGGGCGGTACATTGGACGGCAGCGGAAATGATCCTGGCCGGGTAGTCGGGGTCGGTGTGACCGAAGAAAGCGCGGTCAATACATATGCGGCGAGAGCTCAGGACTTTTATTCCGTGGTAAGAGGGTCCCAAATCGTGGAGCCCATCATCTACAATGCCGGCTATTGGAAATTGCGGCAAATCAGTGTCGGCTATGACTTCACCAAATTCATTCCCGAATCTGTTCCGGTGAAAGGCTTGCGCTTGAGTTTCGTGGCCAACAATGTCCTGATGTTGAAAAAATGGGTTCCTAACATCGATCCCGAGAGTTTCAGCTATTCGTCGGACAATATCGTCGGACTGGAATCGCCCAGCGTGCCGACCACCCGCAGCATCGGCTTCAATTTGAATGTAAAATTTTAACGCGAACCTGTTTATGAAAAAGATTATTTCACATATAGCTTTGACTTTCACACTGCTCGTGACATTCTCGTGCGACAACGGGTTTGATGAATTAAATTCAAGCAAGACCGCGGCTACTTCCCTCAACCCGGCCTTGATCCTCAATAATGCCATTATCGGTTCGTCTCCAAATGCAGGGCAGCTGAACTATGAGCTGGCCATTGTCCAGCAATTGATCTCGCCGAATACCGGCGTTCTGGAGGGCGCCAACTTCAACAAGAACAACAGCAGCAGCTCGATCGCCAATTGGCGCGACTATTACAGAAACGTCATCCGTTACACCAACGACGTGATCGTCCAAACAGCGGATGACCCGGCGCGCAGCAACCTGATGAACAAGGCGAGGATCATTCAGGCCCATGCCTTCATGGTCATTTCCGACACCTATGGCAGCATACCGTATGATGATGCAGGAAAAGGATATACAGGTCAGAATTTCTTCCCCGATTATGAAAGCCAGGAGGTTGTTTATCACGACATAATCGCCGAGTTGACAAGTGCATCCGCCGCCCTTGATGAATCGCTGCCTTCCGAAAACGACGTACTGTATAACGGCAATATTGCCAAATGGAAAAAGTTCGGCTACTCGTTGCTCTTGCGCGCGGGTATGCGCCTGAGCAAGGTCGAACCCGGACTGGCGCAATCCACCGTGGCCACAGCTTTCGCCGGAGGAGTGATTCTTGCCAATGACGACAATGCTGTCATCCGCCATGACGCCAACTATGTCAACAATGTCGGCAATGTTCTGAATGGAACCGAGGCCGCTAACTTTTACCTGGCCGCGCCGTTCGTTGATGCCTTAAAAGCCAACGACGACCCACGCCTCGCGGCAATTGCTGTCCGGTATGTGGGAGCCAACTCAGGTCCCGCCCAGGTGGCCGCGGTCGCGACGTTCGATCCCAATGCCCAGTATGGTTTACCGATGGGCAGCACAGACGGAGACGCCGACAACTATGGCGCTGCCCTTCCGGGTGGCGGAACGCGTTACGCCTTTACGCAACTGGATCGCAACCGGATGGCAAAGCGCACCTCACCGCTGTTTCTTGTCACCGCAAGCCAGACAAATCTTCTTTTAGCCGAAGCGAGGTTCAGAAACTGGATCGGTGCCGGGACCGTTGATGGATATTTTGCAGAAGGCATCCGGCGACACATGGATCAAATGGCCCTGTTCGATCCGGCATCGGCTGTAAACGCAGCCGATCGCGATCAGTATGTGGCCTCCCGCATGGCTGTGCTTGCCGGCAATGAGCTCGAACAGATCAACTATGAATACTGGATCGCGTCCTTTCTTAATGGCCAGGAAGCCTGGGCAAATTTCCGAAGAAGCGGCTACCCGGTTCTGGTCGCTAATCCATTCCCCGGAAGGGACGTAGACTGGATCACCCGCCTGACTTATCCGCCCACCGAGATCCTGGTCAACGGCGCAAACGTGCAGGCTGCTATTGCAGAACAAGGCCCGGATGAGTTGGATACGAAGGTCTGGTGGGATCAATAAAATAAAATCATGTGATACCGGTTTAAAACAACGAGCATCTGCTCACAAGATATCAGTTGACTGGTAACATCCCCAGGGAAAAATCCTAAACTCCCGGGGATCCGTGAAGATCGTTTTGGTTCATAGTTTGGGATCGGTGTACCAATGACAATAATGGACCGGGCAGCCACCCGGCCATTATTTTTTTAGCCGATGCGCAACACACATCGAGTAACCCTCACTTTCTTTGCGGGACCGCACAGCCAGGCAATACATCACTTGACGCTGGAAAATACGCGGGAGTGTTTTTGCTGCAAGCGCGAAATCTCTTCGAATTCGTCGGAGAGTTTTGCCGTCAATCTTTCGAAGATTTCAAAATAGCTTTGGTATATTTCATGGTTGGACGGATCGGGGGTGTAGACATTCGTGGGTTCAATCGTTCCGGACGCATCTTCTAGATTCTGATAGGCTCCCCGGTCTGTAGCGCTCAGCAGGAAAGAGCCGAACGAAACGCTGTCGGAGTTCTTGCTGGTGACCGGCTTGTTGAAAATGTCGGCGATCATTTGTGTGCAGAATGGAATGGACGCAAAGCTGCCATTGACCGAAAGGGAATTGATCGAGCGGTGTTCCTGGAGGGTTTTTCCGATGCTGTAGATCTCGTAGAGAATACCTTCGATCGTGGCCCGGATAAAATGCCGTCTTTCATGCTTGATGTTCAATCCAAAGTATGAACCGCGCGCATTTGCATTCCAAATGGGGGCGCGTTCGCCCAGCAAATAGGGAAGGAACAGCAATCCATCTGATCCAACGTGGACCCTGGCAGCCTCCTGAATAAGGTTCTCCATTGTATACTCCAGGTCATATGGATTCCGGAAATCGCCGAACTGCTTGGCGAACCATTCAAAGACAACTCCGCCGTTGTTAGTCGGCCCGCCTGAAACATAGCAATTCTCGGTGAGCAGGTAATTGAAGAAGCGTTGTTTGTCGTCACGAAGGACTTTGTTGCCCACTACGCGGACGGCACCGCTGTCCTCGATGGTGATCGTCGCCTTCCCTTCGCTCCAGACACCTGCTCCAAGGGTCGCCATACACCCATCGCTTGAGCCCAGAATGAGCTTGGTAGAAGCAGGCAGTCCCAGCGATTTCTGATATTCCTTGTGCAGCTTGCCAGGAGAGTGGAATACAGAGGCCAGCTCTGGAAGACGGTCGGCGGTTATGCCGGCATAGGCCAGAGCTTCCGGCTCCCATTGCATCGTCTGAATGTTCAACAGACCGGTAGCCGACGCAAGGCTGTAGTCGATAAAGTATTCCCCCGTGAGTTGTTGGATGATATAGCTCTTGATCGAGAGAAACTTCGACGTCCGGTTAAATCGGTCATACTCATGCTTCTTCATCCACGCGATCTTGACCAGCGGAGACATCGGATGGATCGGAGTGCCCGTGATGCCGTAAAGTTGTTTTCCCAGGGCCGAACCCTTCAACTCCTGCGCTTCAACTTTTCCGCGGTTGTCCGCCCAGGTGATTGCGTTTCCAAGTGGAACGCCGTGATCGTCAATTGCGAGCACACTGTGCATCGAGGCACAGAAACAAATGGTAACAACTTTGTACTTTCGCGAATGAATCTTCTCTGTCAACAGGTTTTTTAATACATACAACATGGTGATGAATATCTGTTCGGGGTCCTGTTCACTGTAGTCAGGCTCGGTGTGAAAAGTCGGATACGACCCTTTCATGGACCCGATGATATTCCCTTTAATGTCAAATGCGAAAATTCTCACGGCATTTGTTCCCAGCTCAATGGTGATGATGCATTCCATGTTAGTTCTTATTGTCGTTGTGGTAAATTCCGTTTCCTGAAATCACTCGGCGTATAACCGGTGAGTCTCTTAAATGTTGTCGAGAAGTGTTGTGACGAATAGAATCCCGTCCGCAAGGCGATGTCCGTCACATTTACGTCCTGCCTGTTTAACAATTTTATGGCTTCGGAGATCCGGATATTGATCAGATAATTCAAGGGTGAGAAACCCGTATGGTTCTTGACCTTTTCGGTAAAATTCGTGGCACCGAGACCGATTAATGCTGCCATTTCTTCAACCGTCCATTGATGCGAAAGGTTTTGGCGCAACGCGTGCTCGAGTTTCATAAAGGTCTGTGAAAAATCGCGCTGCGAATTATTTTGCCGCGTCGACTGCCTCGCGATCGTGATCAGCAATTCATCGATCAATTGATTCGCGCGCGTGGCAAATCCAATTTCCTGATTGGCCAATTCGGACCGCAACGTCTGGAGCAGAATCTGCGAGTCTTTGAGTTTCAAAACCCCCGCGTTGTTGATGCATAACGTTTTGCCGATCGCCAGGCATTCGTTTTTTGACAGCTGGCTCCATTTCCCAAGCTGCATCCCATCCGAATCCAGTTTCTCCACCTGGAGATATAACCAGAAAAGTGTCCCGATGTGCAGGATATCCTTTTCACCGCGAAACGTTTGTCCGGGAAGAATAATGGCAAGGTCCCCTGGATAAAGAATGTGATTCTTGCCGTCTATGATCCACTCAAATTTTCCGTCCACGATAAAATAAAGCCGGAGAAAATCAGTCGTGGTCGAGTTCAGGGTATTTAGCTGGATGCTGTTGTTCTTCCTCGAAACGAACTCAAGGATGTGTGGAAAAAGATGAAGCTCCCGGCTATGTCCCTGCTGTAATATGAAATGATTCATGAACGCACTTGCATAATCGGGATGTTAAAGGAGATCGGGCCGAAGTAACGGCACCTGACAAATCTCATGAAATTTAATCTCCGAACAAAGGAATTTGCATGGTGAAATGGCGCAATCATCGCGTGCCCGCAAAGTGTTCAATATCCATCGGTGGTTTTTTTTGGAAGCTTGGCAGCTTTGAATTGAAAAGGTTTGTCTACCGATTAGACATCAAACATTACCCCGAATCTAACCCTCACCAATTGTTCTGATAACCAACCCCCATGAGAATCTTCAACACAACGTACGGGATAGTGATTGAGCATTCGGATCAATATTTCCTTTCTGAGGAGTCAAACTGGGATCGTTTCGTAAACCGGCCTCAACTTCATCAACGCATCGCCGCCGAAATAAGACAATTGACACCAAAGCCGGCATTGCGCGACGTCATTCTGAATGGCGTGAAAGCACCGGTTGGTACTCAGGAGATATGGGCATCCGGCGTCACTTACCAGCGCAGCCGTGAAGCGAGAATGGAAGAGTCAAAGGAAACCGGAGGGGCCGATTTTTACGCGCGCGTCTACGATGCTGAACGGCCGGAGCTGTTTTTCAAATCACCCGGATACCGCGTCGTAGGTTATGGCCAGCCAGTTCGCATTCGAAAGGATTCAAAATGGAATGTTCCGGAACCGGAACTTACTTTATTTGTATGTTCTTCAGGAACGATCGAGGGATATACCATAGGCAATGACATGTCTTCAAGGGATATCGAAGGCGAAAATCCCTTATATCTTCCGCAGGCGAAATCATACAACGGGTCCGCCGCACTCGGCCCCTGCCTCTACGTGCCTGGCAAACCCATTCACCCGGACACAGTCATCCGCATAGAGATCATCAGAAAAGACCAGGAGGTTTTTTCAGGTCAAGTGGCGATTAACAGGATGAAACGGAAACACGAAGAATTGGTGGAATACCTGTTCAGGGAAACCGATTTTCCCAGCGGCGCATATCTTATGACGGGCACCGGTATCGTTCCACCCGATGGCTTTACGCTGCAGCCGGATGATAACGTGCATATTTCGATCCCGGAGATTGGCACTTTGGTTAACCGTGTGAAGCAATAGCGAAAAGGGATACAGTCAAAATGAACTACGCGGAATGATCGAAGGGAAACAGAATATCAGGTTTGAAATTTCAGCGACGGTCGTGACAGGTTCCATGCATTCAATCCGGCGAGTCCGCAACCTGACGGCGGATCGTCAAATGGTGATTAAACAACTCGAATAACGATCCCAATATCAGTCAATCAAAAAATTTATCGATAAAGCCACAAAATCTTAAATCAAATACTTTACATCAATGCCAGCGTATCGCAGTTCGGAATGGTTCGGAAAGAAAGATAAAATGGGCTTCATCTACAGAAGCTGGATGAAGAACCAGGGATTTCCCGAAGATCTATTTGATGGTCGACCCGTGATTGGAATCTGTAATACATGGTCGGAGCTCACGCCATGCAACGCTCATCTTCGCGTCATTGCAGAGTCCGTCAAACGCGGTGTTTATGAGGCCGGTGGATTTCCGCTGGAGTTTCCCATCATGTCCTTAGGAGAGACCCTCCTGAAACCCACAGCGATGTTGTTCCGAAACCTTGCCAGCATGGACGCGGAGGAGTCGATTCGCGGTAACCCCATCGATGGCGTCGTCTTGCTTACAGGGTGTGATAAAACTACCCCTTCGACATTGATGGGAGCCGCCAGCGTTGACTTGCCCACAATCGTCGTGCAAGGCGGGCCGATGCTGAACGGCAAGTTCCAGGGGTCCGATATCGGTTCCGGAACAAGCGTGTGGAAACTCACCGAAGATCTATTGACTGAAAAGATCAGCTATAAAGACTACTCCCTTGCCGAGAGTTGTATGTCCAGGAGCCCCGGCCATTGCATGACGATGGGAACCGCTTCGACGATGGCCTGCATGGTTGAGTCGCTGGGCATGAGCTTGCCGGGCGGAGCTGCCATTCCCGCCGTCGATTCAAGGCGAAAGGTTTTGGCGCAGTTATCCGGACGCCGCATTGTCGGGATGGTGAATGAAGATCTCAGGATTTCAAAAATCCTTACACGCGAGGCTTTCGAGAATGCAATCAAAGTTAACGCGGCGATCGGAGGGTCGTCCAATTTTTTGATTCACCTCACAGCAATCGCGCGACGCGTCGGAGTACAACTGACCCTTGAGGAATTCGACACCCTCGGAAGTAAAATTCCATTGCTGCTGAACCTGATGCCATCCGGTAAATTTCTGATGGAAGATTTCTACTATGCCGGTGGCTTGCCAGTCGTGATCAATGAATTGAAAAAGCATTTACACATGAATGCCATTACGGTCACGGGAAAAACACTCAGGGAAAACATAGAAGGCGTAGACGTTTGTTACAACAAAGATGTGATTGCCCGGATTGACGAACCTCTGATCGAAGAGGCCGGTATTGTCGTGGTGAAAGGAAACCTGGCCATAAATGGCGCTGTCATAAAACCATCCGCGGCCACACCGGCGCTCATGCAGCACAGGGGGCGCGCGGTGGTGTTCGAAAATATCGAAGACTACCACGCGCGCGTCGACGACCCGGACCTCGATATCGATGAGACGTGTGTCATGGTGCTCAAGATGGTTGGGCCCGTGGGCTACCCTGGCATGCCCGAAGTCGGAAACATGCTGTTGCCCAAAAAACTTTTATCCCGGGGCGTAACCGATATGGTTCGTATTTCCGATGGACGGATGAGCGGCACCGCATACGGGACGGTGGTGCTGCATGTGTCCCCGGAATCGGGTATAGGAGGGACGCTCGCGCTGGTACAGGACGGCGACATGATTGAGCTCGATGTGAAAAACAGGCGCCTCCACCTGGACGTTTCCGATGATGAGCTAGAAAGGAGAAGGAAATTATGGAAGCGACCGGAGCTTGCCGCCGACCGCGGTTATGTCAACCTCTACGTGAGACATGTTCAGCAAGCGGACCAGGGAGCGGATCTCGATTTTCTGGCGGGAAGGTCGGGTTCAAAAGTCAGTCGCGATTCTCATTGACTCTGGCATGACGTTCATCATCATATCGTGCTGCATTATCGCTTTGGTGATTCTGATTACCTGGGCGAAGATCAATCCATTTCTCGCTTTTCTCTTGATCTCGACAGTCGCCGGGCTGTTGCTGGGCATACCATACAACAACATCATGCATTCTGTGACAAAAGGGATCGGCGACACACTGGGTTCACTGGTGATCGTCATCGTACTGGGCGCGATGCTCGGTAAACTCGTCGCCGAAAGCGGAGCAGCAAAACAAATCGCGATGTTGTTTCAAAACCTTTTTGGCGCCAGGTACGCCATCTGGGCCATGGCGCTGACAGGTTTTGTTGTTGGAATCCCGCTCTATTATAATGTCGGATTCGTATTGCTGATTCCAATAATTTTTTCCGTCGCCTATGTCAACAGTCTTCCGTTGGTGTATGTCGGATTGCCGATGATGGCTGCGCTCTCGGTCACCCATGGATTCTTGCCACCCCATCCTTCACCCATGGCTTTGGTGATTCAATTTCAGGCGGATGTCGGGCTAACTTTTTCCTACGGACTTTGCATCGCATTTCCGGCCATCGCCATTGCGGGGCCGATGTTTTCAAGCACGCTGAAGAAAATCAAATGCACAAGTGCAAAACATACGATTGTTTATCCGCCGGCGAACGAGAAGGTGCCGGGCATTGCAAATAGCGTCCTGTCCGCTTTGTTACCCGTATTAATCATTGGACTTGTGGCAGCAGCCGGCAGGATGTTTGCGTTCAACGCCTCAATCAGGAACGGACTGGCTTTATTGGGGGATCCCAACGCGGTCATGGGGCTCACGATCGTCATCGCTACTTTTTCGTTGGGTATTAGTCGCGGAAAAACACTGGCTGCCATCATGGCGGTTTACACAGAGGCTGTCAAAGATATTGCCATGATCCTGCTGATTATCGGCAGCGCCGGAATACTGAAACAGGTTTTCGTCGACAGTGGAACGAGCTCCGAAATCGCAGCGGTCCTGAGCGGCTGGCGACTTCCGCCATTGATCCTTGCCTGGGTGGTCGCCGCTATTCTGAGACTATGTCTCGGTTCGGCAACAATTGCCGGACTCACCGCCGCAGGGATCATCTATCCGCTCACCGCCCAGACAAGCGTCGACCCTAACCTGATGGTCCTTTCAATCGGGGCAGGCAGTTTATTTTTCTCTCATGTGAACGACACCGCGTTCTGGATGTTTAAAGAATATTTTGGATTGTCGATGAAGGATACGTTTCGTTCGTGGACGTTCATGGAAACCATGGTTTCAGTCATCGGACTTTTAGGAGTCCTGGCGCTCGATCAGTTCGTCAGCTGACCACACCAGGAACAATGGGAAGTCAAACAAAGTAAATGATTAATGAAATAAGGCAATGAAGATCTGTCTTGAGAAACGATTCACCCTTGTTATTTTCGCAATTTCAATTTTCGAAATACTCAATGCGCAAACCACGATCCGGCTGGCTCCAAACGGTTTTGATTCCCTGCGCACGGGAGTTCCTCACGGGAAGGTCGACACCGTGACCTATTATTCGAGCACAGTTGGAACAGTCCGCAAAGCGGTGATCTATACTCCGCCGGGTTTTTCCAAAAAGCAAAAGTATCCTGTACTCTACCTCCTCCATGGCATCGGCGGTGACGAGAAGGAATGGTTGCGCGGAGGAAAGCCGCAAATCATTTTAGATAACCTCTGTTCAGAGGGCAAGATCCTACCGATGATCGTCGTCATGCCCAATGGCAGGGCAATGAAAAACGATCGCGCTGAGGGAAATGTGTTCGACAGTGCAAAGGTGAAAGCATTTGCGACTTTCGAAAAAGACTTACTCAACGACCTGATCCCCTGGATAGAAAAAAAGTATGGCGTCATAAGCGATCGCGAACACCGCGCCATCGCCGGGTTGTCGATGGGAGGTGGGCAAGCTCTCAACTTTGGACTGGGCAACCTCGACAAGTTCGCGTGGGTCGGAGGATTCTCCAGCGCGCCGAATACAAAGGCACCGGAAGCGTTATTGTCCGAGCCGGAATCAGCCAGAAAAAAACTAAAGCTTTTGTGGATCTCGTGCGGCGACAAGGATGG
>DASPNN010000564.1:0-2124 GCA_035626495.1 Chryseosolibacter sp. | reverse complement strand
TTACTTCCGAAGGGGTGACATTGATGCCTTCGGTGATCACTCCTTCCATTTTTTGAACAACGAGCTGCTCGCGCATCTGGTCACGCAATTCCAGGCGGAGCTGCTCCATGGGTTTACCATAGATTTGTTCGAGCTCGTCGGCCGTCTTACCAGACTGTGCGAGAATCATGTCCATCCGGCGTTGTGTATTTTCATCGACCTCGGCGTCGAGAACGAGGACTGAATCGATCTCCGCCTTGGCAAGCATCAGTTTATTCCGTATCAGAAGAGAAAGGTACTGGCAACGCGCTTCCATCGAGGGCGCCCCGCCATTGGCCAGGTAATCCTGGTATGCTTTCTCCAGGTCCGAATGCAGAACAATGTGGTTATCCACCTTGGCGATGATCTCGTCAATGACGAACCCGTTGTTGTCCTGGCCCAACGTTGTGCCGTGTATTAGAATCGCGAAAAAAGCGATACCGATCGTAGTGATCTTATTCCTGGATGATCTCAAATTCTTCTTTTTCCAAAGCATCGTTGTATACTTTATCTTCTAATTTTTTCGCAAGATCGACTTTTCTCTTGTTGAGGATAATACTGGTGATCTCGTCGCGCACGAATTCCAAGGGGGACACGTTGTCGGAGATGCGGTATTCGTTGACTTTCAAAAAGTATCTGAAGCGTTCATCCTGTTCCTCGTGATAGGGATTGGCTTTCAGGAACTGGACCTTGTTGGGAATATCCTCGAGCGGCGAATCACGCACAAGCTCATCAAAGATCATCCAGCTCGAATCGGCCAGGTGATAGGCCACGGAAAAACTCAGGCAATACGACTTTAATTTTTCCAGGTCCCGTTCGCTCCTGGACAGGATGAGGTCTTTCACCTTGTCGACCTGCGGAGCATCCTTGGGAACCTTGATGAACGTCGCGCGCACAATGTTTTGTTTCAGGATGAAATTGTCGATGTTGGCTTTGTAATAGTCCTCGATCTCGCGCGGTTGAACAATCGTATCTAAATGTTCCTTGATATAGTGGCTTTGATATTCGTAGGCGATCAGGCTGTAACGGTAATCCAGAATCTTGCGCTCGAGCTCGGCCTCATTAATGTTGATTTTTTTCGAGGCTTCCTTGATCAGCAGCTGCTTGCGGATCCAGCTGTTGATATACGCCTCCACGCGCGCAGCACTATCCTCTTTCGATATGGTGGTCGCGACCAGTCCGGTCAATTCGTCTTTGTACAGATATGCATTGTTCACCCGGGCCACCGCCTGCCGGCTTCCGTCACCGTTTGGGGAATCCTTTTTCATCTGGATGAATTCACACCCGGTCAAGGTTATTATGAGTGCAACAAGTATCCGGTTCGCTGACATCGGGACCCAAAGTTACGGGGTTTTTGCTTGCAACAACTGCGCGAAAGCCTGCTCTTTTCCCTTTTTATTGAACTTGATGGCGTATTTCTTCTTTAACTGCGCCACCCATTTCTTCTCAAGGAAGTTCTGGTAATCAGAGATGACCTCCGGGCGCGCTTCATTGAATGTTTTTAGACCCGGTGGCACGATACTCTTAACGTGGACGAGGTAGTGTAAATTATTGTTTTCGGCCAAATGAATGCCCGGTTGCCAGCTGATTTTGCCAAGCACGATCCGGTCATCCTTTTCAAACAGTCCCTGATCTCTTCTGATCCTAAATTCCGTCACCAGGTCGTTGCCTGCTGCTGTGTCGCGCTTCTCCAGGGCCGACTTCAGGTTAAGGATATGATCCTTTGTGGTTGCCGAATAAAGCGTTGCATCGACGCGCTCTCCGGCCTTGTAAGAAGACGCATGCTGATCGAAGTACGCGCGCTGTCCAATGGAATCCGCGGAAGCCTTATTCCACACTTCCTTCTCCATGATGTCGAACAACAGGATTCCTTCGTAATATTCTTTCAGCAGCCATTTGTATTCAGGGGAAGTGGCTATGACTTGAGCCTCCAGCTGCTCCATGAGTTGCGCTTCCGTGTAGGAATTCAAAAGCTGTTCAAGGTATTTGTCGGGCGCCGAGCCGTTGGGTTTCTGATTCGCGCGGGCATAAGCCAGGAATGCCGCGACGGAAAATTGCTGGCTGCCGAGCTGGAATAGCGTGAGCTTTTCCGCAGCCGGTACAGTC
>DASPNN010000563.1:0-5811 GCA_035626495.1 Chryseosolibacter sp. | reverse complement strand
GAGTTATGAGAATCTGACGGAATGATAAGATCTTTTTTCTATTTTTACAGGTCAGCAAACCCTAAGATTCTTGAAAGCCAGACCGATCATCGCGATTATTCTTACGGCCGCGCTTCTGCTCGGCGAAGGTTGTGGGTCTTCCAATACCCATAAGAAAAAGAAACTCAAACCAGGAAAGCCCATTCCCTGCCCGCTAAAAGATTGCTGATGAACCTTAAAAAAATCGTCATTGCGATTGATGGCTATTCAGCGTGTGGGAAGAGCACGACCGCCCGCAATGTCGCTGCCATTCTCGGGTACCGTTACATCGATACCGGAGCGATGTACCGCGCTGTGACGCTCTATTTTATCGAACACCACATCTCGCTAACCAATCCGAGGCAACTTGCCAACGCGTTAAGAGACATTAACATTTCTTTCAAAGTGAACTCACAGCGTATTACGGAGACATTTTTGAATAATTTGAATGTCGAAAAGCAGATCCGCGATATGCGTGTTTCGGAATTCGTTAGCCAGGTGAGTGCGGTTAAAGAGGTGCGAGCAGCAATGGTTGAACAGCAGCGCAAACTCGGTAAAGAAAAAGGGGTCGTGTTAGACGGGCGGGACATCGGAACAGTTGTGTTTCCACATGCCGAGCTCAAGCTGTTCATGACTGCTGAGATCATGGTACGCGCGTTCCGGAGACAGAGAGAATTGCTCGACCGGGACCAGCTTATCGACCTCGACGACGTGATCGAGAATATCAAAAAACGCGACCAGATCGATACGACACGGGTTGAAAGCCCCCTCCGCCGGGCGGACGATGCAATCGTTATAGACACTACCCACATCACCATTGACGAACAGGTCGATGAGGTTGTGCGCATGGCCCTTTCTAAACTGTTCGTCAACTAAAATCGCCCGCCTCCGCCGGAATGCAGTCACTCCTTCATAACTTTCGGGCATGGAAGCGTTAGCCGGAAGAATTCTTAGGTACTTTTTTAGCGGCACCCTCTTCATTGTGCCACTCGGGGCCACAGCCTATTTCATTTATACATCATTCACCTGGCTGGATGAACAGCTCACATTGCCTTATCCTGGATTGGGCTTTGCCATTATCATCGCTTTCATCACCCTGGTCGGATACCTGTCAACCAATTATATTTTCAGAACGATCGGCAAGTGGTTCGACCGGGGAATGAACCGGATACCTTTTGTGAAACTGATCTATTCAACTGTTAAGGATCTGCTGAGCGCGTTTGTCGGCGATAAAAAGAAATTCAACAAACCTGTCCTGGTCCGCATTAATAAAGACAATAATCTTTATCAGATTGGATTTGTGACCCAGTCGGACCTGACAGAGCTTGGCCTGACCGACATGGTGGTCGTTTACTTCCCCCATTCGTATGCATTTTCAGGACTTCACTATTTTGTTGCAAAGGAGAACATCCGGCCATTGAACATTCCAGGACCAGCCGCGATGAAGTTCATTGTTTCGGGTGGCGTCAGTGGTTTCAAGGAATAGTTGAAGCGATGGTGGCTAATTGATAATTCCCGACCCCAGCAATTCATTGTCCGAATACCAGGCGGCAAACTGACCAGGTGTAATTCCGCGTTGCGGTTTGTCGAAGATAATGTAGAGTCCTTCCGCGCGTTTTGTCAGGGTGCACGGCTCTAATGGTTGCCGGTAGCGGATGCGGGCGGAAAGTCTACGCGACTCGCCTTCTGTCATTCGCAAATCGGTCCGGATCCAATGCTCGTCGGTGGTGGGAATGAAGAGCCCGCGACGGAACAGTCCGGGGTGGTCATCTCCGAGGCCGGCGTAAATAATGTTTCGGTCCGTATCGGTCCCGATCACGAACAGGCGCTCGGCATTCCCACCAAGGTTAAGCCCTTTGCGCTGTCCGATCGTGTAATAGTGTGCGCCCTGATGCTCGCCAACAACTTTTCCTTCCGCAGATTCGAGCTTATAAGGTTGTGAAATTGCCTCCAGGTCGGTATCGTCATAGCCATTGGAGAAAACCACGGAGTTCGCGGGGATTTCAACCACGGTACCCTTCTTGGGCTGGAGCCGCTGTTGAAGAAAGTCGGGCAAATGAACCTTGCCCACGAAACATAATCCTTGCGAATCCTTTTTATCCGCTGTTACAAGCCCGATTTTCCTGGCAATCTCGCGGACTTCAGGCTTCAGCAGTTCGCCCACCGGAAATAATGACCTCGACAACTGTTCCTGGTTGAGCTGACAAAGAAAGTAGCTTTGGTCTTTGTTCGGATCTTTTCCGCCGAGCAAGCGGTAGACCATTCTTTCACCGCTCCGCATTTCGGCTTTTCGCGCGTAGTGGCCCGTTGCCACAAAATCGGCGCCGAGTCTCAACGCTGCATTTAGAAAAATATCAAACTTGATTTCACGGTTGCAAAGTACATCGGGATTCGGGGTTCGGCCGCGCTGGTATTCGCTGAACATGTAGTCTACGATCCGCTCTTTGTACTGCGCACTCAGATCGATCGCCTGAAAAGGGATTCCCAAATGTTGAGCGACGATCATTGCATCATTGCTGTCATCCAGCCACGGACATTCACTGCTGATGGTAACTGAGTCGTCGTGCCAGTTTTTCATGAACATGCCGATCACTTCATACCCTTGCTGCTGCAACAGGTACGCCGCGACGCTGGAGTCCACTCCTCCCGAAAGCCCGACAACGACACGTTTCATGATTAAATTACCGACTAATTCCTAGAAGCAAGTTTCTCGCCTAAAAGTTCATTCACAGTTTCATTAAACTCCTCGACAAACTCGTCGTAGTACGGACCTGTTCCCGGGCCCGAAAAGCCTGTATGGATCTTCTTCACTTTACCGTCTTTCCCGATAAAAATCGTCGTCGGAAAGGCGGCCACCTTGTTCAACATGGGCAAAGTTTCCGAAGCCTTCGCCTTGTCGTTGGTGCCGGCGATGACGAAATCGTACGACACATTCCACTTGCTGATCATTTTCCGTACGCGGTCACTCGCGTATTGAAAGTTATCCTTCCGCTCGTAGGCAAGTCCAATGATCTCTATTCCGCGGCCCTTATTCTGTTCATACCAGGGTGCAAGGAATTTTGTCTCGTCCATACAGTTTGGGCACCATGTACCGAACAACTGCAGGATAACAACTTTGCCGCGGTATTTCTGGTCATCGAGGGTGACAATTTTCCCGTTGACGTCCGGAAAGCTGAATGTAATTCGGTCATAACCTTCTTTCAGGTAAGTGAGCGATTCCGCATCGGGCAACGCGGCCTGCTCATTCTTTCGGGCGGTCCAGAATTCCATATGGGTTTTCCCAGAGTAATATTCGCCGCTGAGCGTGCCGTCGGATCCCTTGACAGCCTTGAACAGGTAAGCGTGGTTTCCGTCAAAAGTGCTCAGGTGCATGGTCCCGTTGATTACACTTCCCTGCAGGTAGCGGTAATCGCCGGTAGGAGTGAGAAATGTTCCGGTCACACTGTCGCCTTCCTGCCGGAAAACTCCAATGGCCAGTGTCGTATCGCTTTTATCGACGAAGGTCACTTCATATTTCCCACCGAAATCGGGCACGTTGGCGGGCTTATTTTCCTTGGGGAAGCGGAACGATTGTCCATAAGCTGCTGCGAAGGGAATGCGGTAATTTTTCTCGTAGTTTTTGACAAATACACCTTTCAAGGAGTCTCCGTACATAAGGGCTTTGATATTGGCGTCAAAAACATGAAGTCCGATATCTACCGAGTCGCCGTTTACGCTCACTTCATCCAACAAAATGCGTTCTTCTGCATTCCGGAGATAAATGTCGTAACTGCCCTCTTGATCTTTTTCCACTTCGAAATTGAAAGGCAGCTCCTGGTTCTGGATATTGATTACCCCACGCCACATGCCTGGTTTCAGAGCGGCGTCGCTTTCGTTTTGACGCTGGCATGCGAGCACTAAAAGCGCAAAAATTGCGGATGAAAGTCTGTTCATTACCCGATTAATATGTCTGAAAACACAAAAATGCGCCAAATGATTTAGAAATTGCGCGCCAAAGCAGCATTTCATTCAAATTCGATCCTGTGAACCAATTTCAAGGCCTGAAAGTACTCGAGCTTGCATCGGTTTTGGCCGGTCCCTCGGTCGGACAATTTTTTGCCGAACTCGGCGCGGATGTTGTAAAAGTTGAAAACCTTCGAACCGGCGGGGACGTCACCCGCACCTGGAAATCCGCTGGAGAGAAAACCGACGACCGCTCGGCCTACTTTTGTGCCGTGAACTGGGGCAAAAGATCCATTGCCCTTGATCTACTGCTTCCCGATGCGCAACAAATCGTGCATAAGCTCGCAAAGCGCTCTGATATCGTAATTGCCAGCTATAAGCCTGGTGACGCGGAGAAGCTGAAGGTTGACTACCTGACCCTTTCCCATTTGAATCCACGCGTCATTTACGGCCAGATTACCGGATACGGGCCTCAGAACCCAAAGGTTGGCTATGATGCAATCATTCAGGCTGAAGCCGGTTTTATGTACATGTGTGGCATGCCCGGGGGACCCTCGCTCAAGATGCCAGTTGCCCTCATTGATGTTTTGGCAGGTCATCATCTGAAAGAAGGGTTGCTGCTGGCGATGTTGGAAAGATTGGCCACGGGACAGGGCAAACTGGTGGATGTCTCGCTTATCCAGGCAGCAATTACTTCACTGGCTAACCAGGCAACAAACTGGCTGGTCGCAAATAAGTTGCCGGGAAAACAAGGCTCGGCCCATCCGAACATCGCTCCCTATGGTGATGTTTTCATCACGGCCGATGGTAAGGAATTGTTGCTCGCGGTAGGAAATGATCGGCAGTTTGCCGACTTGTGCCGGATATTTGGAGTTGATGATATGGCAAAGGACCCGATGTTTGCCTCGAATGCCGCAAGGGTCGAAAACCGGCCGAAATTAATCGACACCCTCAGATCGGTGATTGCCGGAAGAAGTGCGCCCGAGCTTGTCGCGCAGCTCGACAAAATGAAAATACCCGGAGGATTGATTCAGAACATGCAACAGGTTTTTGAACGTCCGGAAGCCAGAGAATTGGTCCTCGAGGAGAATGGCATGCGAGGGCTGAGAAACTTTGCAGCCAATGTAAGCGCGAAATTGTCATTGTTACCGCCTCCCGCTTTAGGCGAGCACACCCAGGAGATCTTGAATGAGCTTCAATGAAAATCTGACGTGATCCTTAGTCCTGATCGCAACTGGTCAGTAAGGCCCGATGTCACATTACCCTTTCGTCCAGGGTAGTACATCACTTACTTCCACTTTGCACCCCGTTGTCCCAATCGCTTCAAATTCGCCTCAAACAGGGTTTTACTCAAAAGGCTTTTCTGTGCTATGCTTTGAAGATTCGGATTTCAAAAAGTCATTTTTTAGCAACTTTTTCGTGGATTTGACGCTAAAATGTAAAAAAGTGGTGCGAAGTGGTTGAAAGTGGTATAAAATTGTTATGTTTGCTTAGGAGAAAAAGACAACCACTACGTCTATGACTTTCTTCACCAGTGAATACGAATGCAAACTTGACCCTAAGGGGAGGTTGGTGCTCCCGGCCCGGATCAAGGCTCAGCTTCCCGAAGGGAGTGAAGAGCTTGTGATCAGGAGGGGGTTTGAGCAATGCCTGATCGTATATCCCATGGTGGAATTCAAAAAAGTCTTTTCAAAAATTTCTGGACTAAACGAATTCAATGAAGAGTATCGCAAGCTTCAGCGGAATTTTCTTTCTGGCGTGGTGACGGTCGAGCTGGATGGCAATGGAAGGTTTTTGATTCCGAGGAACATGCTGTCTTACGCGGCGATCGAAAAGGACGCGATCCTTGTC
>DASPNN010000562.1:0-4387 GCA_035626495.1 Chryseosolibacter sp. | reverse complement strand
TTGCTTATACATGACGCGGCTCGCTTCGTCGATGTACTCATATCTGCAAAATGCTGCACCGGCCGCCGGGAAGCGGTCGAACAGCGCTTCGACCTTTTCATAAAAGCCCGGCCGGACCACGTCATCTCCATGCAAAAGGTGAATCAGGTGGCCGCGTGACCGTTCCAGACACGTATGAAAATTTCGCAGGCTGCCTACATTTTCCTTTTGGCGAAAATATTCTATCCGGTCATTTCCAATCCGGTCAACAAGCTCTCGGACATCCGAATCGACGCTACAATCGTCGACGACGGCGATTTGCATCCGTCCCTCGGGTAACCCAGCCGCCAGCACGGAGTTCAATGTTTCCGGAAGAAATTTCGCGCAATTGTAAACCGGGATCATGACAGACCACTGCGGCCGTGCAACGCCGTCGGGTACTTTGCCAATAACCGGAGCCTCAGCAAGAATTCGTTCTTTGTCAATATCGTCTGGTCGAGTGCTCATCAGAAATTCAACACCAGTGACTTAACCTTTTTTATCTGCCATTTCATATAACTCAGCATCAGTGAATAACCTACAACCCATTCGCGGGTTCGAAGCAAAAGCATTAGTTTCTTAAATACCGGCATCTGGTGCGCAAGCTGGGAAATAATGAACTGCCGTTTGTGCCGGTAGGCTTCCAGGATCGCCTCCGGATCGAGATTGGGATTTTCATCTTCAAGAATTTTCTCTGTGATCAAACGCAGCTGTTGAAGTGATTCCATGACAGCTTCAAGAGTGCCCGACGCAATCAGGGGGGCGAAGTTGTGACGCAAGCATTCGAGACACTCACGTGAAAGGCGGTAATCAGCCCCCATGTAGTATCGAATATTTCTCAGCACGTTTTGCTCATTGGCAAGCTCGTACTCCTGCCTGCGTGTGACCAGGTTGAGACTGGTGGGCGACAACCTGTAGTTAACAAGTGGCTCTTCAATATTCCCAATCTCAAATTTCTTTGAAAGCTTCCAGAACAGATCGTAATCTTCCGAGTAAGGCATACTGTACATACCAACCGATTGCACTGCCGACTTTCTAAAGACAACGGTCGGGTGATACATCCAACACTCGAATGTCAGGTTGTAGTAGTAATAGCGGCTGCGGTAGCGTTCAATTCGGATGAATTGATCGTCTTCGGTTATCACCCGGGCCCACGCCGACAACAGTCCGCATTCCGGATGTTTGATCATGTATTCGTATTGCTTGTGAAGGCGGAAGGGGTTAGAGACATCGTCCGCGTCCATTCTCGCAATAAGCTCGCAACTCGCCAGGCCGATGCCACGGTTCAGCGTTTCGGAGATGCCGGCGTTTTGGTTGTTACGAAAAAAACGGATGCGCCGGTCCCGGTACGATTCGACAATTGCGACACTGCTGTCGGTTGATCCATCATCAATGATTACGAATTCGAACTCCTGGAATGTTTGAGCCAAAATGCTATCGATCGCTTCTTTAAGGAAACGTTCCGCGTTATAAACGGGCATGAGTACGGTAATTTTCGGAGCTACCATGTCTTGCGATATTTTAACACACCCACCCGAATGAGAAGCCGCGCGAACAAGTCTTTTACCTTGCCGGGAAACTCAACAGCAACCTTGTGCCACAACGGTTGATTGTACGGCATCAGAGCCCGGTCGAGAAGCCTGTTAACAACTTTATAATCGACAGGCTGATGTCTCAGGTATTGTTCAAACCATTTAAGGTAATAGCGCCTTACTAGATGATATTTTCCCGTTTGGTGCACCGACGAGACCAACGAGCTTGGCCGCTGACGATATTTGTTGTTGCACGCGGCTGAAACGAACACCGTTTCTTTCAGGTAAACTTTGCATAGAAATGCCTGGTCTTCGTACATCTGGTAAATACCCTGAAATGTCTCTTCGAAATTACAGCGGCGAAGGACCATTCGGTGTACCATGATTCCCGACGGGCACGGCGCTGCTCCCTGGCCGAGCGGATAAAGGCTCGTCATAAGACGCGGCGGACTGTAAACACCCTGTCCTACTCCGACGGGAATCACGATGTCGGCCTCAGACGAATCCATCCAGCTTTTCCAGTAGCAGGATGCTTCGAGCGCGGCGGTCACATGCCTGTGTTTTTTGAATATTTTTACCTGCGAGCTGAGCTTACCGGGCAGCCAGACGTCGTCGGCATCTAAAAACGCGATATACTCCCCGTTGGCCTCGCGAATGCCGGCATTCCTGCTCGCACTCAACCCTTTATTGATGTGGCCTGGATGGTGAATGTAAAATATTTTCTCCGGGTGTTTTTCGTGGTAATTTTTCGCTATCTCGGTGCTTGCATCGGATGAGCCGTCATCCACTGTGATCAATTCCCACCGGTCGTAGTCCTGTGCAATTACACTTTGGATTGCTTCTTCCAGGAATTTTTCCTCATTGAAAAAGCAAAGAATGACGGAAACAAGCGGTCGTCCATTCTGTTTCATATAGCAAGCAGTTGGTGAATTTCTGTAGCAAATTGTTTGTCGCGCACGTTCCTCACCTGAATTCTGGGCATTTCAAACAAATCATCGTTTTGCGTGAGCGGCCTGCTTACGGTAGACACTGCGTACTGGAAGCCAGACTCATGCAAGACATTTTTTGTTGTTGAATTGTAGTTGCCGTACGGATACGCAAAACCGGTGATTGTGCGACCCAACCAGCTTTCAATTGTCTTCTTACTCTCGATAACTTCGAACGCCTGCCCCTCGGCACTGTGAGCGGAGAGAAATGTATGATGGACCGTGTGCGCGCCGATCGAGAACAGCGGGTTGTCCGCCAGCCGCAGCATTTCATCGAAAGTCATGACTTCTGCATAGGTCCGATCCAGGGAATATACGCCTGCCCAGGATCGCAAGTGTTGCATCACTGCTTGTTGAGAATTGAAAGGCAAAGGACGCAGCAACGCCCACAAAGCATAGAAGAGCGCGACGCGTTCATTGATAAGGGCCGCGCCCGCTTTCCAAGCGCGGATCTGCGCCGCCAGCTTTTCATCGAGCTCGGCGTGTTTCAAAAACTCGAATTTGAAGGTGTGGAGTGAATTTAACTTCAGGGTTGGCGGCAATACTGCCGTATGAAGAATCAACTGTTCGAGTTCATCCCACCAGTAAACACCGGAGGGCATGGCGTGGGTGGCAACATAAAACGTTGCAGGCACGTGATACGCTTCCAGCAGCGGTCGGGCTGTTGTGAAATTGTCGCGGAAGCCGTCGTCGAAAGTGACCGCGAGCAATCGTCTGCGAATTTTCTTACGCCGCATTTGGGCAGCAAGTTCATCCAGCGGTACGACGTCGAAATTCCTCGTGATGTAGCGAAGCTGTTCTTCAAAACACGCGGGGGTCACGGCCATATCCCAAGGATCACTGGGCTTGGCACAAACCTGGTGATACATCAGGATAATCGCGCGGTCCTGAATGAAGTTTTTTACCTTTTGTTTTAGCTTCGAGAACACAATATTACAGTTTAACCGCTCTTGCAGATATCAGCACCTGGTACGCGGGATCATGATAAAAAAGAAAATCTTTCTTCACTTCGGGCAATCCCATCCCATAGAGGAATGCGGTAGCGACGTACACATTGCCATAAGACTTGACGTGGACGTTCTTTTCCTGAAACGACTCAGACAGGAGCCGGCGAATGGAAGTGTCTGTAAACGACCACAGCCAATAATCCTTCCATTCCCCATAATCAACCTGGCTAATGCCGGGCACGGTCAGAAGCAGGCATCCACCTGGCTTCAGAATCCGATGACAAGTCTGTACAGCGCTTTTAAAGTCATAGATCAAATGCAGGGTTTGCGTGAAAATGATACAATCAAAAAACCCAGATGGAATCTCTGGAACATGGGTGATGTCACCGATGTATGTTGCTTTTTCATTCCGGCTGTCGACGTGCAGGATATCGCTTCGCTTAACACGGTCGCCACCGAACCGCATCGTATAGGCGTTGTCGCCGATCTCGAGAACTGAACCGGTAACGTGTTCGCGGTTTGCTTCCAGAAAATTTTCAATATAGAACCGGTCGACTGGTCCACCGCGGTCAAAACCAAAATCAAAACTGAATGGCGTGACACGCTGGAAATCGCCTGCGTTCACTTTTCCTGGTTTTGGCGTATAGTTCCTGGCCAGGCCGGATGCAAAGAGGCTTTTAAGGACTTTGTCGGGCAAATTATTCTTCAGCCGGCGAACAAGGGTCTGTTTCGCCTTTTTTGCAAACAACCGGATCAGCTTCTCCGGCGCGCACGTCAGCAAGAGCATCAACTCCGGAACCTTTGGGCTCAGAACTGAATCATCTTTGACCAGTGAAACATAAAGCTTCTTCGCGTAATATCCTTTCCAGATCTTTAGTCCCTGTGCAAAAGCACTGCGTTCTTG
>DASPNN010000561.1:0-12253 GCA_035626495.1 Chryseosolibacter sp. | reverse complement strand
TTGGCCTGGAGGCGTCGGCAGAGGGGCCTTTTAGCGCAAAACACGCGGCGTCCTACCTTGTCAACTACCGGTACTCCACTTTGTCTCTCCTTGACAGGCTCGGGTTCGAGCTGAATGAGGCGGGCCAGTACAAGGATTACCAGGACCTCGGCTTTAATATTCGCATACCCGGCAGTCGTGCCGGCAATTTCTCTGTTTTTGGAATCGGTGGCCGCAGCAAATCGTCGACCATGAACGTAGGTGCTTTTGAACAGAATACCTCCGGCATGGGAGTGACAGGCGTAACCTGGAAACGGATCGTGAACGAGAACACGGTATTGAATGGAGCGGTCTCGGTTTCCGGCACACGGATTTCGAAATACCACGAAGTGGCTGGATTCGATGCGGGACCCATCGCCGTCGATGAGGATTACTCGAAGCGTTACGTTCGCGCCCAACTTTCGGCAAGAAAGAAAATTACGGACTGGTTGTTCGCGGAGGCCGGCGGGATCGTTTCCAGGCTTGACTATGATTTTTTTTTAAAAACGACGAACGCAGGTGAAGGACCGTATCAGGTGATCGTGAATTTCAGTGAGCAAGAACGCGACCGCACTTTCATATCGCAGGCCTTCCTATATGGACGTCAATATTTAGCAGAAACGGTCTTCGGCTTTTACGGTGTTCACATGATCCATTTCGCATTGACCGGAGATTATGCGGTCGAACCGCGTGCCGGTGTGCGCTGGCAGATGCGGCCAAATCAGTCTTTGAGCGCAGCATACGGAAAGCACAGCAGGATTGAGAACCTCCAATATTACCTGGCGCGCGATCACCAGGCGGGGGGTGCGGAAGTGCAGATCAATAAGGACCTCGGTTTCACAAGGGCGGATCATTTTGTACTGAGCTACGATCATGGCTTTGGCGAGCACCGGTTTAGGACAGAGACGTATTATCAGCAATTGTACAATGCCCCCGTACAGGCAGACCCGACCTCTGTATATGCATCCATCAATGAGGATACGGGCTTTATTTCCGATAGCCTCATCAACAAGGGGCGAGGAAGAAATTATGGAATTGAATTCAGCATCGAAAAACCCTTTACGCGGAATTTTTATTATATGCTGAACGCGAGTCTCTTTCAATCCCGCTTTGCGGTACATGACGAGGCGGAACGCAATACCGCATACAATGGGAACTACAGTTTGCACGCGCTTGCCGGCAAAGAGATTGTGCTCAAAGGCGGACAAAACCGGCTTGCTGTCAATGTTCGCATTAGCTCGACGGGTGGACGAAGATACGTTCCAATCGACTTGCAGCGATCCATTGAGACCAATACACAAGTGCACGATTGGGACCACGCTTTCGAAAACAGATTACCTTGTTACTTCCGCACCGACGTTCAGCTCGCCTACAGGATCAATCGCGCAAAGGCGTCATTTGAATGGCGGCTTGATGTGCAAAACATTACGGACCATCAAAATGCGGCCTGGTATTACTTCGACCCTCCTACGGCGAGCATTAAGTTGAGGAAGCAAACCGGCCTCGTTCCCCTCGCCGCATTTCGCGTCGATTTTTAGAATCGGTCTGATTCAAATCATGCATGCTAATCACGGTCCCATTTTCTTTTTGTGGAACCAGGTTGCCAGTCAACCTGCCAACCCTTTGCCTCGGCTTTGCGAAACAGCAACTTCCGTAATTTCCTTGGGTAAAATATTTTCCATATAGTTTTTAATGGCCGGTATTTTCTTACCACCCCTGAATGTGCCAGAATATCGTATGTGGCCGCCGCGCACCGCATTCCGATCAACGCGTAATCGTACGGGGTTTGAGAACGATAGGTATAGACAATGCTGTCAACCAGCGATCTTTGGGAAGGCTTCAAGGGGATCGTGACGATTGCTGATTTTACCGAGCCTGGATCGGCTCCAAATATGCTGTAAAATTCCGAGACCGCGTGCACTGCAAATGCACTGTGAACGTTGCGAGGACGAGAAAACAAATGGAATCTCCCACGTGGGACGAAACTCAGAACGCGACCCGGCGCGTACTCAATACCCACATGACCGCCGAGCCTGCCGCCGAACCATCTTTTCTCGCTTTCTTTGTATGCCGGATGCGGCCTGGACCCATACAGAAAATGGATGCGGATTGCGTGCGCAGATTGGCCACAAACGCAGTGGCTGCACAAAATGATAACCAAAACACGCGCAATCATGGCTTCAAAAGAAAAATTCCACCCGCTAAAAAGGGAGGAAATCTTTCCCGGTGAAATCACAACTTAGTGAACACGCCGCTAATACAAGCCAAAAGCAGAGTTGGCTACTTTTCCAAACCGCTAGGTGCCCTACCTCAGCTCTTCCGCCAGGGCATCATCGTTGATTTGGCTCACGGCAAGTTCGGTCAAACGCTTGTCCATATTTTTTTCCGATTCCAGGATCTCGCGGCAAATTTCCTCGGTATCGTGAAGCCGGAGCTCGTGTGCAAATGCCATACATGTTCCGTAGACCGCCATCTTGTAATGGCATATCTGTTGGACGCAGCAGACAATCATCGCATCGCGCACGCTTTCGCTGTGGACCTCTTCAGCAAGCAGGTCGAGCTCCTCGGTCATTGCATCGACTACCTTGTTGTTACGGCGGTGTCGCTCTTCTACCAGGTATTCGAAGGCCCATTTTAATTTGTTGAGCCTTACTGCGCCTGAGGCAGCGTAGCCGGCAACCTCGTGACGCAGATCCTGTGACTTGATGCTGCCTTCCACGCGGTTGAGGAATTTTTCAATTTTTTTTTCGGCATCATAGAGGCCGTTCAGGCCAAACAAAAGCGCTTCTTTAAGAGATGATATGCTCGTTTTCATGAGGCTTGAATGTAGTGTTAAAACTATCATTCAGTCCTATTTTTGCAAGGACGATCACGCGGAATGGGCGTTAATGCCCGCCAACCCCTGCATTTGTCGGCAAGCTTCACCGGCGGTTCCATAACAAGTAAATCAATGGTCGATGGAGGCGGAAGACTACCGATTCAGCCGGCTGATGGGAATTTGAGAAAGATATTTATCCAGTTGTTTATAGGTTGCGGCACTGATCTTTTCCACGCGACGCGTCTGAGGGTCGAGGAAAATTTCGATAAAGTGCTGGTTAAGTGCGTATAAAAGTACGGTATACCCGTAATGTTGTAATGCAAGAAGGTACTGCCCGTACTCCTTCAACAGCCATGCTTTTTCTGCGATCGCCAGATCATTGAACCTCTTGAGTTTCATCCTGTATACTGTTTGGCGTTTTACAATAGGGACGCGTAATCAGGAAGGCAAATGCCGTTCAGCCTTGACACCCATGTATCGTCTTCAGGGTTGGTAAGTAACCTCGTCCCGCCATAGTAACGCCAATCCATTCAAATCATTGTAAAAAAAATAAAAATGCGTTTTGGATTAACGTGGTTCCCCTGGATAACCGACGTTTGCTTTTTTGCGCACGTTTGCGATGAGTGATTTAACGGTGCAGGTGTCGGCATAGGGTATGGCAATGACAAGAAATTTTTCAGCACCCACTTGACCGGCATGGGCAACGCTGACGCCCAGGATGATCGGCCTCGTGAAACCGCCGCTCGCTCTCTTTGAGCATGGACTTGTAATTATCTTTGCACCATATTCAATGTCCGGATACTCTTCGCTATCGGGTAGAAAAAATTAAGAACCAGAGAGAATAAATGCACCCCAATAGTATGGACTGGCATATTTTTCCTTAACAGTCTTTTGAGCCAATTTGAATGCTTCGAATTTATTTCTTGTTTTCAGATACGAGTTGTAGAATTCGATCATGAAATCGCGTGTAGCCTGATCGTCAACTTTCCACAAGCTCGTCATCGTACATTTTGCTCCAGCGGTTCTGAAAGCGCGCTGCAAACCGTAGATGCCCTCGCCGGCATCCATATGCCCCAAACTTGTTTCGCAGGCCGACAGGATTACGAGTGATGTATTTTCAAGCTCGAGGTTTTGCGCTTCATAGGCCGTGAGGATGCCGTCATGTGTTGGGGGATATTCATGCTGACTATAGTAATTCACAACCCCGGACATCAACAATCCGGAGTTTACCATCGCGTTGAACAGTCTGTAGCCTTCATTGGCGCGCCCCGCGTCATGCCAGTAACCATGTGTTGCAATGTGCAGGATATCCGCGCTCCGGACGCGGTACAGGTTACCCTCGGTTGCATTCTCCCGCATGTATATTTCAGGTTGCACGCCGTGTTCTTTCATGGCGGCGCCGATCGCAACCACTTCCTCCTCCGTTCCTGGCAAATCAGCAACCGAATTATTCCGGAAGTTGCTCACGAACGAACGGGTTTCATCCCCGGCCTGGGAGCCGGTTGGCTGTTGTTCAAGTTTGTAAGATGGCCTTCCGAACAGTACCGCAGTGGTGATCGGGGCGTCTGTTTCCTGCTCGACGATGTCCATCAATCCCGTCGTGTTGCGAATGTCGACTTCATCAAGCAGGTAGCGACCACTGGCGGGGTTAAATAAGGTGGGCAGGCTGATGAGATGGTAGATACCATCGGGAGAAAAATAAATCGTCTTTGCCGCGGGAATCGCATCGCGGATGGGCTTCCAGAAATTGTTATACGATTCGCCGTCCCGCAATTTATATTTGATATTGTTCTGGTATAAACGGTAGAATTTCTGCTCAAGGTCTCGCGCCGGTTGCTTGAGATAAACAACTTCGGGGTGAGAACTTTGGTTGGTCACGATGTAGGCGGCATAGTAGGCCGTGTCTGAGTAATAAACCTTATCCCTCCACTCGAACCGGACCAGTTCCACCGCGGCTTCACCCTCCTTCAGTTTATTTTTGACGAGTTTCCAGTCGGGGGCTTCCAGCTTCAGATACTTTTTGAAATCTTTGGCCCGCGCTGCCAATTCATTTTCCAACCGGTTCACCTGAGACTGCAAAGATTTGAGCGAGTCCATTCCTGCGGCGATTTCGCTTTTTAATACCGGATCTTCACTTTGCCGGTAGGCTCTGATAAGCTGCTGCTTCTTGCTGATCCATCGTTCGTAGAGTTCGGTGATTGCGGGGTCGTTGGCTTTGAGGAAGGCTTGCTTTCGTTTTCGAGTACCCTTCAACGACACGGACTTCGTAAATAGCAAATTGTTCAGAGCCTGTGAAGCAAGTGCCGGGAAGTGGTCAGGAAACTTTTCCCGGGCGAGCTTAACGAAGCTGTGGTAGTTGTCGTATCCTTCGCGCAGCCGGGCATTGTAGTAGGCCACGAATGCTTTTTCACCAAATGAAAAGATCACGTCGTTGATCCAGCCGACATTGAGACGGAATAATTCCGCGTAGGTATCCTTCGCAGCCTGAAAATTCCGATCGCGCATATTGAAGTAGCCATAGTATGCGAAGGGCAGCGTGGACTCCCGGAAGTTCCGGGTGGCGGTGATCTGCGTAAGGATCTTGCGAAACCCCTCGTGGTATTCCCGCGATCCCAGAAAGGCGAGGTGCATATTTCTCAGGAACTCGATGCTGATGTCGGAAAATTCCCGGTAGCTTTGAAAATGTTCGTGGGTTTCCCTGAGATAAAAACTCGCGGGCTGGGTCAGCTGTTTTAGGGTTCCCGATTTTGCTGCATAGAGTGGCAGCATCGCCAGCGGCCATTGCTTGTATTGGGGAAAGCGCGAATTGTGACAGTCTATCCAGGCGTAATGGCTCGAATCCCGTCTCCTCCACATGGACTCCGCCTGCTTGTAGTTCTTTAGCATTTCGTGGCCATGGGCTATCACGGTATACCGGCTCATGTTGTAAGGGTCGCAGGGTTGGCCGGCGCCCATTGTCTGGGAGAAGTAGTCATACAGTCCGGTCGCGGCTTCGATGTATTGTTCGTAGTCGCCGATAGAAAGATAATAGACAAGCCGGGTCGTCAGTGCTTCGGCGTGATAGGATTTGCGGTAGATTTCATCAGCTTCCCGGGCAAGCTTTTCCATGCGGAGGATCCACTGTTCTGCTTTGAGGAATTCACCTGATCGGGCCAAAAAATTCGCGTAATATGAATAGGAGTGAAATTCCTTCTTATTGTCGCCTTGCAGGCTGAGTGCTTTTTCAAAGTTGTGGCATGCTTTTTCGTAATCCCCGTTTCGTTCGTGCGCGTATGCTACGTAATTGAAGTTATTGAAATTATGCAGCTCGGGATGTTTTGAAAGAAACTGCTCCGCTTTATTGGCGTTTTGCGGGTCGCTTGTCGCGAACAACGCCGGGTAGTATGAATTGAGCCACTCACTGGTTGCGTCGGAACCGGACACCTGTGTATTTGTGGCCGCAGTCATTTCCCCGAGCAGTCTTTCGGATCGCGCCTGACAGATGCGCGCAAGCTCCTGGTCGACGGCTTGTGTTTCGAAGACCTGTTTCAGCATCAGGTAGTTCGCATATGTTTGGAGCGATTTTGTAGCCTCGGTGTCTTTGAACAATTGCTTTGCGATCTCCAACGCCTTTTTCGGATCTGCCGCGTTAATGTAGATCTCGGAGATCTTTTCCATGAAGCTGTCCTGGTCCTGTCCAGACCCCGGCGCGGAGATGAGAATCAGTCCAGTCAACAGAAAAATGTGCGCTCGCAATGCCGTGAGTTTTGTCAGATGAAGATACAATATGTCTGGAACTGTACGATTGTTCCGGCGATTGCATTTTCAGCCTGACGCATAAGATCAGGCGGGCTTTTCTGCTATGAAGACAAGTGTATCGAAAGCATAGCTTCGGCGGTCGAGAACTTCCACTACATTAAACCCTGCGATCGTCAGGAACAATGACATATCGTCGCGCGTGAAGGCGCGTAGGGTGGATTCGTCGGTGCCGATCTCGCGCCAGTTCCCGTCAGCTTCGGAACGAAAGTAAGTGGAGTGCCAGTCAAAGTTCCAGTTGCCTGAATGGTTCGGGGTCCAACGACTGTCGCGCCGGTAGTGGACGAGGCCGGATGTTGCGCGATGGGTGATATCTTGATATGGAGTGATGGATGGAATGAAACGAGACGCGTCGATAAAATCAAAGCAAACGATTCCTTTGGCAGGAAGATGTTTGTGAATGGTTTCAAAAGTTGTCCTGACATCGTCGTTTGTGATAAGGTAACTAAGTGTCCTTCCGGTAATGATCGCGGCGTCGCTGTGGTCGGGCAGGGTGAAACTACGCATGTCCCCCTGGCGGAAGCAGCACTGCGGATTTTTCTTCCGGGCGATTTCGAGCATGGAATCACTCAGGTCGAGACCGACATAACCTAGGCCATGCCGGTGAAATTTTTCAGCCAGGTTGCCCGTGCCGCAGCCGATCTCAAGGACCGCTGTTTTATTGTATCGCTGCAAGACCCCGTGATAGAAATGAAATTCATCATCATAATCGATGAAGGTCCTGTACATCGCTTCATAGGCGTCGGATAAAGTACTATAAAGTGAACTCACACCGGTTTTTAGCAAAAGTAGCGAGAACCGCACACTGAGTGCAACAAGACCGCGTTTTTACTTACAATGGCGGGACTGCGTTAGCTGGCTTTCAATGGAAATGAGGTTTTATAAAGCACCTCATTTTGGTGTCCGGCAGAAATGACTTTGGTATGGGTCTTGCAAATGTCCAACATGGATTCAGTTGCGTTTTCAGTAAAACCACTCCTGGGGTATGCGCAAAACAGTGTGAATGTCTGTTGGTGGATAAACTTATTCCAAAGCGCCTCGAGCTGAACGGTAGCGCCTGAAAACCCTTTGGCCCAAAGGATTGCCACCATTTCTCCGAATGCCCGGACTTGACGCGATTGCAAACGTGCTTCGTGAAGCAACTCACCGATCACCTTGGTGAAACGTGTTTCATCGGGCCAGCCATTGACCATGAATTGTGAGAGCGTTTGTTCGGCATCAAGCGCGATCAATTGCTTCGATTTAGTGGCCGCCTCTATGTCGATGCCGGACTGGCTGAGCTTTGATGTCAATTGCTCCATGTGCATGTGGGTGACGATGAGGATCACACAATCGTCAGCGCGCATCCCGTCAGCAACAAACTCCGAAAGAATATTGAGAAACTGGTCGTCGTTGTCGTAGATCTGAACGACGTGATCGCACGGAGCTATTTCGCTCCAAAAAACCTTCGATTGTGCCCTCTTCCATTCCTGATGTATGTCCATAAAATCGTTTAAGGTTTCCTATACCTAGTACAAATATGCTGACGGAATGGACAAAAAACAATAAAAAAACCGTGTTTGAACATTCATCCCAGCGATTCCAACTAATGATTCGATGTTACTGGCGCCCATCGGCCTACGTGCGCAGCAAAAAACCTATACCTGATCGCAAGTCGCTTCGACCCTGGCTTGGCCCGCTCCGACCCGAATTACGGTTTTTCGAAGACAGACGCATTAAAAGCCGGTAGAATTTGCCATATTCAATCCATAATAAACCTATTAACCTAATCATTATGAAGAAAGTTCTTTTACTCATGCTTGTCTTCGTGCTTGCTTTTGCTCCACCGATGCTCGCCCAGGAACGGGCGGTAACCGGCGTAGTTAACGACAAAAGCGATGGTTCGCCAGTGGCGGGCGTCAGTGTTGTCGTCAAGGGCACCTCTTCTGGCACGATTACAGATTCAGACGGCAGGTTCTCATTGCAGGTACCGCCGTCGGCCACCACTTTGGTGTTTTCATTCGTCGGGTACTCAACCCAGGAAGTTCCGATCCCGGCAAGCAACACAGTTACAGTCAACCTGGTCAGCAATGTCAGCGAACTGGGTGAGGTCATCGTTGTTGGAACCCGCGGCTCCCAAAGGACCATCACCGACACCCCGCTTCCCGTCGATGTGTTGTCTGCGACGGAGCTCAAGACCACCGGCCAGTACACTTTCGACAAGGCCCTCCAGTATCGCGTTCCTTCATTCAACACCGTACAAACTCCGGTGAATGATGCCACTTCGCTTCTTGATCCATATGAGATCAGGAACATGGGCCCGAGCCGCACCCTGATATTGATCAACGGCAAGCGAAAAAATTTCAGCTCGCTCATCTACACCCAGACTTCTCCGGGTCGTGGTGAATCGGGCGTGGATATTTCCGCCATACCAACCGATGCGGTAAAACGCGTCGAGATCCTGCGCGATGGCGCTTCAGCCCAGTATGGCTCCGATGCCATTGCCGGGGTTATGAACATCATTCTAAAAGACAATGCGGAAGAAGGAACCGTGACCGTAAGGACGGGTGTCACAGGGGAAGGCGATGGCGGCCTCATGGCGATTGCGGTGAACAACGGTGCCAAGCTCTTTAACACAGGATTTATCAACTACACGATTGACTTTTCAAAAGTTGGATTGGCGAATCGTCCCGGCACGGTTGACGCCGAAGGTGAAGCGTCTGACTTTGGCGCCAACATAGCCGACGTTCAGGCATTTCTCGCGGCGAAACCCGACGCGGGCAACATCAACGGTTCGCCGGAAACAACAGCCGCGAAATTCCTGGTCAATGGCGGCGCCGATGTGAGCGAAAATAACAACCTGTATTTTAACGCGGCCTATGTTTACAAAAAAGTGAACAGCTTTGCGAATTACCGCACGCCATATTGGCGGACACTGGCGGATTATCCTTACCTCCAGGATTTCTTTCCGGATAAGAATGGCAATTATATGGGCTACGTTCCGACCTTCGATGGAGACCTGAACGACTACAACGGTACTGTTGGCCTGCGGTCGAAGAAAAACGGATGGAATACGGACCTAAGCCTCACGGTGGGGGGAAATCAGCAATTATATACTGTTCGCAACTCACACAACCGCAACACCCTCGAGCTGCGTAACCCCGATGTCTATCTCGGCGACCTAGACAACGACGGTGTCGTGGATGCCAACGAGATCCAGCAGGGTACTCTAAAATACCGGGAAAACAGCCCGATCACATTCCGCGCCGGTGGAGCGCGTTTCAACCACATTGTCGGGAACATGGATGTGTCGAGGCTGCTGGCTGAAAACCTGACAGTGGCATTCGGTTCTGAATTCCGTTCGGAGACGTTCGAGACCATTGAAGGCGATGTTGCATCATACGAGGCCGGTGGTGCCGACTCCTTCGCCGGCAACACAAAAGAAAACTCATTCAAGTCGAACCGCTATAATTTCGGTGGCTATCTCAGCTTCGGTTACGATATCACCGAGGATTTCCTGATCGACTTGACGGGCCGTTTTGAAAATTACAGCGATTTTGGCGACGCATTCGTATATAAGGTCAGCTCCCGTTATAAATTCGCCGGAGATAAAATGACTTTGAGGGGATCCTATTCCACCGGCTTCCGGGCACCGTCACTTCACCAGATATACACGCAAAAAGCGCAGTACAGCTTTGTTCCGGGCCAGGGCATCCAGGTGTCGGGACTTGCAAATAACGTGTCTCCTCAGATCCGCTTGCTGCAAATTCCGCGGCTCGACGCCGAGAAGTCGAACAACCTGACTGTGGGACTGGGCGTGAACCTCACGGAAAATTTCACGTTCACAGTGGACTACTACAACATCACTGTTAAAGACCGTATCGTCCTCAGCAACGAGATCGGGCCCACGGGCAATCCGGCAGCAACGCTCGATCAGATCCTGAACGACAACGGAATCGTTTCGCTGAGCTTCTTCACCAATTCCCTGGATACAAAGACCTCGGGACTCGATGTGGTGGCCAACTACCGGAACTTATCGGCCGGGCCGGGCGAGCTTTCATTCAACCTCGCTGGAAATTACCAGATACAGAATGAGCGCGATGGCGCGGTGAAGAATCCCGGCATCATTGCATCCGCCGGCCAGTCGGTGATCGATGCAACCCAGGAGGCCCTCATCTTTACCTCACGGCCCAAGTACAAAGCGATCCTTGGTGTGGATTATTCGCTGAAGAAGTTCATGTTCACGTTGAATAACACGTTGTTCGGACCTACAGAATTCCGGAACGCGGGGATGGATTCGAACCTGAAGATCGAATTCGAGCCCAAGATCGTTACCGACATCGGTATCAATTACTCGGCCAGCGAGAAGGTTACTGTGGCATTTAATGTCAACAACGTGTTGGACGTTCTTCCCGAATGGAAATTTGTTGCGCTGAACCCGACTGGGGAAAGCATCCTCAGCAATCCTGCGCAGCGGAAAGTTCAGTCTAACCTTATTACCTTTAACCAGCGTTATTCAACAATGACGTACGATGGCTATCATTTCAGCCAGCTCGGAACCATATACAATCTTTCTGTGGCGGTAAGATTCTAACGCACGCCCGGAGCAACAAGAGACTGCCGGTTAACGGCAGTCTCTTTTTTTTATTCTTTATCCTGCTGAAACTTTGCGTTATCAATTGCCCATGGATGCCGGTATAAAATGAAGTTGCAAAAACAAACGGCGCAAAGTTCTTGGCAGCTTCCCAAATGGAAACTTTGGACACATTCGTCACGAAAATCAAACTTATCCTTATATTATAACAGGTAATCAACAAAAGCAGCCATGAAACAAGTCACCGCAGGAATCGACATTGGCGGCATTGATTCGGAAATTGGCATCGCGGGGCAGGACGGCAAACTTTACAAGAAGGCGCGGATCATTACAAAAGACTTTCCCGACGTGCGGGATTTCATCGCCCGCTGCCATTCGGTTATCGGCGAGCTCGCCAGGGATTTCGACCTGGGCGCGATTGGTGTGGCCGCGCCAAACGGGAATCCTTATCATGGAACAATTGAAAATGCGGTGAACCTGACGTGGAAAGGGGTGATCCCGTTCGTCGAGATCATGTCCTCATACACTAGCCTCCCCGTTGTCCTCACAAACGATGCCAAGGCCGCGGCGGTCGGAGAGAAGCTTTTCGGTGGTGCCCGCGAGATGGACAATTTTATCCTTGTTACCCTGGGAACAGGGCTTGGCAGCGGAATCTACACCCATGGCCATTTGTTGACCGGGCATCTCGGTCTTGCGGGCGAGCTGGGTCACACGATCATCGAAGACAATGGGCGCATGTGCAATACGAACCGTCAGGGGTGCCTGGAAGCTTATGCATCCGTGACCGGGATCAGGCGAACGGTCCTTTCCCTGCTTTCGCGTTCGGTGACAAAAAGTTCTTTGCGCAATCTTTCTTTTGACGACCTGGATGGTCAGCGGATATTCCTCGCGGCACGCGAAAAGGATCCGGTTGCAATGGAGGCGTTCGAGTACACAGGAAAAATTCTTGGGCGCGGGCTGGCGAACGCTGCATCACTTTTGGATCCGGAGGCAATTTTTCTCGCAGGTGGTCTGGCGCACGCGGGTGACTTGATCCTGAAGCCGACGCT
>DASPNN010000560.1:0-9304 GCA_035626495.1 Chryseosolibacter sp. | reverse complement strand
CCATCGAAGCCGGCATCGTCTACGAAGGCTATGGCCTCGGGCTGGCGTTCGGCGACGTCAATAAGGACGGGTATCCGGACATTTATGTCTCCAATGATTACATCTCCAACGACCTGCTCTACATCAACCAGGGCAACGGCACATTTAAAAATGCCTCCTCGGAATATCTGTCGTACCAGTCGAGGTTTTCGATGGGCAACGAAGTCGTTGACATAAACAACGATGGCAACCTGGATATCATGAGTGTCGACATGATGCCGGAAGATTACGCCAGGAAAAAACAAACCATCAATGGCAACAGCTATTTTGTGTATGTTAACAACCAGAAATATGCATATGAGCCACAGTATGTACGCAACATGCTCCACGTGCACAACGGCTTCCTCGACGGAAAAATGCTCCCCTATAGCGAAGTGGGGCAAATGATGGGCATTTTCCAGACCGAGTGGAGCTGGTCGCCACTCTTTGCCGACTATGATAACGACGGCGATCGGGATCTGTTGCTGACGAACGGATTTCCGAAAGACCTCACTGATAAAGATTTTACAAATTACAAGGCCCAGGTATACGGGTTTGTCGCTTCCGACAAGCACATGCTAGACCGAATACCGATTGTCAAGGTATCCAACTACGCGTTTGAAAATACGGGGGAGTACAGGTTTGAGGACAGGACCAAAGCGTGGGGAATGCAGATCCCGTCTTTTTCCAACGGGGCCGCGTTTTCCGATCTGGACAACGATGGTGATCTCGACTACGTTGTGAACAACATCAATGACCCCGCCTTTGTATATCGTAACAACACCATTGGCTCACTGAACGAAAAGAAGAACTGGATCAAGTTGCGACTTTCCGGTATTGCACCCAACTCTATGGCTATTGGTGCGAAGGTGGAGCTTTGGAGCGGAGGCCGGTACCAGTACCATGAGCACTTTCTGGTGCGCGGCTATATTTCGTCTGTCGACCCCGTTATCCACTTTGGGGTGGCGGAAGATGTGTCGATCGATTCGGTTCGCATTACGTGGCCGCTAAACAAAACGGTGACCCTGCTGAGGAATATTTCAGCCAACCAGGTGATCGATGTGAGTGAAAAAGATTCGAAGCCGAAACTTCCAGCCAGACCATCAGATGCCGGGATGCTTTTTTCAAAGCGGACCGACCTGATCGACTTCCGTCACGAGGAGGAGGACTATATCGATTTCTTCCAGGAACAGCGCATCATTCAGCACAAGTTCTCCCAGATCGGTCCATGCCTGGCAAAAGGAGACCTGAATAGCGATGGGACTGATGATATCATCGTTGGCGGATCGAAAAAATCTCCGGCAGCCGTTTTTCTTTTCACAGACAATAAATTTCAGCCCGCAAATTTTGAAGGACTGACTGGTCCGCGGCCGTTTACCGAGTCAGACATGGCCGTGTTTGACTCGGATGGAGATGGCGATAACGACGTGGTCTGCGCTGCCGGTGGGTATGAAAACGAACAGGCGGAATATGAGCATTTTGTTTATGTTAACAAGGGCCGGCTTTTCGAAAAAGTGAAATTGCCACTTCCTCCGTTTCCTGCCTCCGTCGTCCGCCCGTGTGACTACGATCACGACGGGGATGTAGATATTTTTGTTGGCGCGCGTGTGAAGAGATTGATGTACCCCTTTGCTCCGCCTTCGTATGTGATCATCAACGACAAGGGGACTTTCACGAAGGAGCCCGTGCCACTCAACATCGGAATGGTCACCGATGCGGCATGGAGCGACTACAACAAAGACGGATGGGAAGACCTGGTCGTCACGCGTGAGTGGAATTCGATTGCCATTATGGTCAATAACCAGGGCAAGTCATTTCAGATGCTGGATCACGCCGATCTTGCCAGCCAGCGCGGCTTGTGGTCGGCAATCGCGGCGGCGGATCTCGATAAGGACGGGGATGAAGATTACGTGATCGGCAATCTTGGTGAAAACCACCGTTTCCTCGTTTCGGACGAGTACCCGATGCGCCTTTATGGCATTGACATCGACAATAACTCATACATAGATCCCCTTGCTACCTCGTATTGGAAGGACAGAAAGGGCCAGCTCCAGGAGTATCCGATCAACTATCTGGATGAACTCGCCGCACAATCACCTTTTTTTAGAAAGAAGTTCACGAGCTACACGAAGTTCAGCCATACTCCCGTGGATAGTATCATCGATAAAAGCACGCTTAAGCCGGAGCAGGTGTTTCATGTCAATACTTCCGCCAGCTTTATTGTCTGGAATGAGGGCGGACATTTCAAGTGGGAAAAACTTCCGAGGGTCGCCCAGGTTGCGCCGTTGAAAAAGTTGCTCGTCGAAGATTTCAATTTTGATGGAGTACCCGATATTCTTCTTGCCGGGAACGACTTCTCGTACGACGTGTCGACCGGTTATTACGAGGCAAACAAGGGGATTGTGCTTCTGGGAAAACCGGACCGGAGCTTCGAGGTGTTGCCTTCATCGCGCAGCGGCCTGTTCCTGAAAGGACAGGTGAGTTCGTTACTGTATTATAAGGGCGAGCCTTCGCTGGTAGTTGCCGGAATCAACCGCGACACCGTTGTCGTTCATCAGGTCCGCCCTGCGAACACTTCGGCTCTCGCCAAGGAATAGGTTCACTTTCCGGGTGTCCTTACAGGCTCCGATCCTTCGACGAATTCGGGCACCGTCAGCGTGGTACCGCATTTCTCATTAAGCTGTTCAATTGCATATTTGCAAAGTGCAGGAGAGTGGATCTCTTCCTGCTGATGCATGAAAAAGTAAACGGCATGGATTCCTTGTGCGATCCATTCCCTGATGCGTGCAACCCATTGGTCGACGCGGGTGTAATCTGTCGGGTGAAGGCCGTTGCCAACAAAGCGGATAAAAGCCGTGGGTGTTGTCAGTCGCATGTGAACGCAATCGCGCCGGCCGGCCGAGTCGGTAATCACTGACCCGGCTTTGTTTCTCTCTAGCATCAACGACACCTGGTCGAATGCCGCCGGATCCGAAAACCACTTAGGATTCCTCAACTCTACGAAGACTTTCAGGTCTTTGGGAAGCGACTGCAGGTAGTTGTCCAACGTTTCAAGGCTTTTTGGTCCCATGCCGGGATGAGGCATGAGCAACGCCGGTCCGAGCTTTTCTTCGAAGCCGGAGATTCCATCCAGGAAAATTTCTGTGAGCTTCCCGACATCGTTGAATCGTTTCAGGTGTGATATTTTGTCGGAAAATTTCGGGCAGAATTTAAATCCCGGCCCTACGTTGTCCTTCCATGACTTTGTCTGGGTTTTTTTCGGAATTCTGTAGAAGGTGGCGTTCAGCTCGATGCTGTTGAAATGTTTGCCATAGTGTTTCAGGAAATCCGCTTCTTTTGTGCCTTTGGGGTAGATGCTTCCTACCCAGTCTTTGCGGCCCCACTTTGCGCAGCCGACGTATACTTCCGGCTTACCCGCGGGCGCTTGTGACAAAACGCGTGATGTTTCCGGTGCGTCAGCGGGAAGACTGAACTCTATGTCATGCAGCGTGTCGGAGGGAACTTTACCAAACTCCATTTTCGAATATACAAAACGGAACCAGATCAAGTATATCCATTGACGAACTTGGCGGAAATTTTTAAGGCCGGCAGCGAAGTGATGATCGCTGCCGGCCTTTTGGATTTTATTGGGTTGTGGTGGCCGGTGTTATTCGACTTTTGTCAGGCTCATTTCAAAGAACTTGTTCCACGTCGTGCCATCCTTTGAGTCTTCACCGAACTCGTACCACGTTTTCTTTTCAGGATTGAGTTCAATGGTATAGCGTGTTTTTTTGCCATTGGGAATTTCGTATCCCCATTGATAGCGGTTTTCTCCCAGCACCGTGAACCAGGCTTCCCCACTCTTTCCGTCATGCAAATAGGTCTTCAGTTTGTACTTGTTGGAATATGGGTCGAATGAAACGATGCCGAGCGCCTGGTGGACAATGATCTCTTTCTGCGTGGCAGGGTCGATGGCTTTTCCGACTCCTTCCAGCATGATCAGCGTGTTGTCAAGTTTTACCTGAACCGTTTCGTCAACGGAACTCTTTTTGGTTTCCCCGTTGGGCATCGTCATCGACCCTTCGCCTTTCCATTTCCCAGCCCACGCTGCAAGCGGTGCCATTTTTTCTTTGGATGATGGCCTGGGTGTTTGAGCCTGGACGCTGCCGGCGAATACAACGAGCAGCAAAATAAACGCAGTTTGTTTCATAGTAGTTGGCGGTTAAATTGAGTTAAGTGTTATGGTTGAATATATTGTTTAAGGGCGTTTACATACTCTTCAAAGGCTTTGATTCCCTTCTTGGTTACCTGGCATGTTGTGAGCGGGCGCTTGCCTTTGAAAGATTTTTCAATTGTAATGTATCCGGCTTCGGCCAGTCTGTCCAGCTGGACGCTGAGATTTCCTGCCGTGCTCGACGTTTTGTTTTTCAGGAAAGTGAAGTCCGCTTTCTCAACACTCAGTAATAGGGACATCACCGCCAATCGCAGTTGAGAATGCAGCAACGGGTCTAATTCCCTGAACATTTACTCCACATTCATCCTTCTCAATCTGTAGCCAGGAATCAGGTACCCGAATATGATCGTAACAGCGCCGACAAGAGGCTGCACTTTCATCGTCACCAGGAAGCATACAATGGCTCCAACCCAGAATGCTATGCCACCCCAGATCAAGGGCCGGAATTTCAGGATTACCCCCGACACAAGCGTGGGAACGGCCGTGACCGCGAGAATGAGCGGATTGAGCTGGAAATTCACCTTATACCCGAACGCCACCAGTATCAAAATTGTCACCCCATAAGTGACCCATAACCATCCGCTAATGTGATCGAAATGTGTCGTAATATACTTGGTCCGGCTGTCGCGAAAAGACCGGTAAATGGTATATATCCAAGCAGGTATTGTGATTGTCCAGACAACGTATGGATGCTTATAATCAATCATCCATAAAGCATACATACCGAGGTTTGCACTGACGACGACCCATCCCCATAGAAGAAAATAGAAATTATTGCGCTGGACATTGCCTTTCGCTTCCATAATCATGCTGGCGATCAGGTCGAGGCTTTGTTTGGCGCTGAGATCCGGGCTTTGGTCGTCCATATCAGTTGATTTACACAATTATAAACTAGTTTATGTTATAAACCAAATTATTTTAAGATTTGGTTTTTCACCTTAATTTCGGGCATGTTTACTGGCATTGTCGAAACGATAGGAACCATTGTGGGGGTGAAATCAACACTTCAAAACACAGATTTCGTGATTAAAAGCCCCATCAGCAGCGAATTAAAGATCGACCAGAGTGTTTCCCATAACGGTGTATGTCTTACGGTTGTCGAGGCGAACGCGGAAACCCACCGGGTGACTGCGATCAAGGAAACGCTTTCGAAATCCGACCTTGGGACATGGAAGGAAGGGGGGAGGATCAATCTTGAGCGGTGCATGTTGAACAATGGGCGTTTGGACGGGCACATCGTTCAGGGTCACGTGGATCAGACCGGGCTAGTCACGCACATCACGGAGCAACAAGGAAGCTGGTTATTTGACATTGAATATGATGCAGCCGTTGGAAACATCACTGTTGAGAAAGGCTCTATTGCTGTAAACGGTGTCAGCCTTACCTGCTTCAACACAAAGGGGAACGGATTTTCCGTCGCGATTATTCCGTATACTTTTGAACATACAAATTTTCAGGACTTGAAAGTGGGAAGCAGTGTCAATCTTGAATTCGATATTATCGGAAAATACGTCAAGCGCTTAATGGAGCTTTCGCGTTAAGTGTTTTTTGCGATCCAGGATTGCCAGTAGCCAGTTGAATATCCTGAAACCCACCCAAGCCGCCAGCCATCCGACGACGAACCCTCCCAGAATATCGCCGGGGTAGTGTACCCCAAGGTAGATCCGGCTATACGACACGATGCCCGCCCACAGGAAAAGGAGCCAGATCCATTTCGATTTATCTTTCAGCAACCACCAGAAAAATAAGGCTGCGGCGAAGGTGTTGGCTGCATGGCTCGAGACGAATCCGTACTTGCGTCCGAGGTATCCTTTTACGGTGTAAACTGCCCCGGCCAGCTCTGGTTCGTGCGAAGGCCTCAACCGCTGAAACAACGGTTTCATCACGGTACTTGCAAGCTGGTCGGCTATAACAATGGCGATGACGATTCCGATCAAAGGGGCCCAACTATCGTTTCTGAAGTGACGCAATATGAGGTAGAGGAGAAGCAGGTATACCGGCAGGGAGGCGAGCTTGTCTGTTGCATAATACATGACTTCATCGAGCCACGGGTGGTGGAGTCCGTTCAGATAAAGGAATATTTCCCTGTCGAGTTCGATCAGTTTCTGGATCATGGGCTAGCTGTTGAGCGATGCCTTCTCGTTTTCGGTTTCGATCCACTGAATGGCCTCCGGGTAGCTGGAGAACGACCACGGATCAATTCCGAGCATATTGACGCTGCTGGACAGGTTTCGAAAGTATTCCTCCACGGCTGCGTCGGGCCGGTCGACAAGGATCGTTGCAAGTTTCTTTAAACCGTACCGCACCGCCTCCGGCATGACACGCTGCGTCGTCCATTGTTGGTCATCACGATTGACGTAACCTTGCCGGCTCATGTCGTTGATGCAGTTGGGTGTATTGTATGCTTTTATGAATTCAAGGCACTTTGTAAAAACATTCCGGTATTGTTCGCTGGATACCGGACCATTCCAGACCACGCCCGTTGAATTAATTCTCGCGTCGTAGAAAATCCGCGCATGGGGGGCATTAAACAAAATCTGCTGCTCAATGTTGGCGGGTTTTGGAATGCTAACAATGAATTTTGTAAAACGATTGATCTCGCTTTCGACCTCCACGCTGCCGCCCAGCGCTTCAGCCTGAAGTTTTACCAGATAGAGACCGAGGCCACGACCTTCGGTGTGGTAATGGAAACGCTTGTATAACTTGAACAGGTTCTGTTTCTGATTCTTTAGATCGATACCCAGACCATTGTCTCGTACCTCAAGGATGACGGCATTGTTTTCCTGGCGTGCGCTAATGCATATTTCACCACGCCGGTCCGGAGCGCGGTATTTGATGGCGTTCGTGATGAGGTTGTACAGGATGCTGTGGACCATTGGTTTGACCGAATACATCTCGGCGGATGCAGTAAAATCCGTCTGCACGAGAATACGTTGGGTTTCAATTTCCTTCCTGACAACGTGAAGGATTTCGCCTACTTCTTTTTCCAGGTTAATCTTCTGACGGATATGAAATATTTCGTGACGGATGTCAATAATTTTGGTAAGGTCCTGAATGATCGCTTCCAGTCTGTCGATCGAGGTTTTTATATGCCGGAAGATCTCTGCATTGTGGTCGGTCAGCTCCTGCGGTTTCATCACATTGATCAACCCGCTCAGGCTTGCTACCGGACCACGCAGGTTATGTGAAACGGTGTAGGAAAATTGTCGCAGCTCGTTGTTGTGTTTGATCAGCTCATTGTTTGTGGCGCTCAAATCGCTGTTGATTTCAAGCAGCTCGCTCGACAGATGCTTGTTTTGTTTGAGAACAAGATCTTTTTGTTCGGCGATAAGGTGGTATGCCTCTTGCAATTTTTCCTGGCTGAGGTTCAGGTTTTCGGTTTGTGCACGGATTTCGTGATTCTGCGCTTCGATCTCCACATTCTTGTCAAGCAGCTGCTGGTTCAGCGCTGCCAGTTTCACAATCAGGTTTTGCGCGCGATACTCGCTGTTCTCAGACACGCGTTTGAGAAACAAGACTGCGCTCATCATAACAAGGTACGTAATGAAGATTACGAAATTTGTAAATGCATAGTTGGTTTCCTTCAGCACATGTAAGCGGTATGGTACGTCAAAGAAGGTGTGTAGCGGGTCGTGCAGCATCAATACCATAAAGCCGATCGCCAGTGAACAGATCAGGGGCACACGCTCTCTCAAGGAAAAGAAGATTGCAGGAAAGACGCAGCTTGCCAATATGATGAAACGGAAAGTAAAGTAATCGAGCTCCTCCTGGTATTCGTAGTAAATCCCTTTTGAGTAAATGGACACTGCAAGGGTGGCTGCCGGGACAATCAGTGACAAAAAGACGCGACTGATCATCGACCAACCGTATTTATTAAAAATCAGCGTGGACAGACAGAGTAAGGAAATGACCGGAATTGCAGCTGTTACCTCCGACCAGCCGTACCATATGAAGTATGCGGCGAACAGCAGCATGCCCAACAGAAAAATACTTACGCTCAGAATGTTGGCTAATAGTATACTCCTTCTTTCCTCAGGGGTTTTGGCATGCCGGACACCGCAATAGATCAGGGGATAAAAAAATTTCATTCTCCAGGTTATGGCGTATGGAAAGTACCTCAAATTTAAAAAATTACCGGAGAAAAGCGGTTAGATTCGCGAATGAAGAACACCGTTCCCCACGCGCTGGTGATGGTTCGACCAAGAGCATTCGGTTTTAACCGCGAAACGGCCGATTCTAATGTTTTTCAGCAATCGGGGGCGACCGAAAACAGCCGGGCGATTCATGAGAACGCTGTTCGTGAATTCGACGAGATGGTGGACCTGCTTATGGCACACGAAATTGACGTGCGCGTGTTTGACGACACGACAGCGGTCGAAAAGCCGGATGCGGTATTCCCAAACAATTGGGTATCATTTCATCCTGATGGTCGCGTGATATTGTATCCGATGATGGCAGAGAACCGGCGACTTGAACGGCGTCCCGACATCATTGATGTGTTGCGAAATGATTTTGCGTTCACTGAGCAGATTGACCTGACCGGGGAGGAAAAGAATGGAGTCTTTCTGGAAGGTACCGGGAGTGTTGTATTTGATCACGGAAGCCGGAGACTGTTCGCTGCGCGGTCTCCGCGTACGCACGAGAGTCTGGTCGGCAAGCTTGCCGCCTTGTTGGACTACGTGCCTGTTACGTTTGATGCCACGGATGAACGGGGCCGGGCTATTTACCATACCAATGTGATGATGTCAATTGGTAGGAAGTTTGCAGTGGTGTGTCTGGATGCAATTCGTGCGGACGGCGACCAGGATCAAATTCTTGGGGAGCTTGCCGAGGCCGGAAAAAGAGTCATCGCCATTAGCCACAAGCAAATGAATGCGTTTGCAGGCAACGTTATCGAGGTTGAAAGCCGGCAGGGCGACGCTTGCGTGCTGATTTCTCGCTCGGCCTATGCGACGCTCCTTCCCGGTCAAATTAACGCTATGGCGGCCCATGCAGAGCTTCTGACGATTGGCGTGGAAACTATTGAAAAATACGGTGGCGGGAGCGTTAGATGCATGGTTGCGGGCGTGCATT
>DASPNN010000559.1:0-3418 GCA_035626495.1 Chryseosolibacter sp. | reverse complement strand
CCGGGACCCGGATCCCCGGAACAGACATCTGGATGCTCAAGACTTCGTTTCCGAAGGACGCACGGCTGGATTATAAGATCGTCGTGAATGGTACCAACTGGATCCTCGACCCGGAAAACCGCGAGCATCAATGGTCAGGTGTCGGCGGAGGAAGTCCAAATTCCGAGCTGCGTATGTCCGAATGGGTCCAGGACCCGGTAACGACTACCGCCGCGGAAGGACTCAAACGCGGCACAGTCGAAGCCGACATTCTCTTAAACAGTAAACTGCTGGGCTACCAGATCACTTACAGCGTTTATATTCCCCATGGCTATCGGCCACATCATACCTACCCCGTGATCTATGTCACAGACGGGTATGAGTACATGCACGAAAAAATGGGCAACATGATCCTGGTGTTGGACAATCTCATCCATCTAAAAAAAATCAAACCGGTTGTCGCGGTTTTTATCGATCACCGGGAACCTGTGAACCGCGCAAACAACCGGCGCATGGAGGAATTGGTGATGAATGAGAACTATCTGAAATTTATTACCGACGAGCTGATCCCACTGATTGAAAAAGGTCATAACGTCTCGAAAAAACCGGCCGAACGCGCCGTCCTGGGAACCTCGATGGGTGGCTTGTCGGCAGCGTATTTTGCATTTAAGCGACCGGATGTTTTTGGCCTGGCAGGAATTCAATCGCCGGCATTCTGGTTTAAACCAGACATCTACAGCCTGTGCGCCAATAATGAGAACCCACCGGTCAAGACGTTCATGACCACCGGCCTGATCAACGATACTGAAGAAGGCGCTAAAAAAATGAAAGCGATCCTGGACCGTAATACCTGCAATTACGAATATCGCGAAGTCCCGCAGGGTCATTCCTGGGGGAATTGGCGCGATCTGATCGACGACATCCTCATATACTTCTTCCAGTAGCCCCCTGCGTTGTGAGCTTCGTCAAACGCACTCCCCACCGGTAACCCATGCCCACGTCATCTTTGTTGAATAGATGCACTTTTTAAAAAGAATTCTAGGACGTAAATTGGCATCTCCTTTGAACCCTATAGTCTAAACTCCATCAGTGTTATGAACCGGCTGGCCATTTACCTGCTTCTTTTTTCGTATGTGCTCCTGGTATCCTGCAGCTCAGGAAAGAAAGCTTACGAGCGCGGCGATTATTACGAGTCTGTTGTTAAGTCCGTTCAGCGCCTTCGCCAGAATCCGGACCATTCCAAGTCACAAGAGACGCTTAAAAGCGCTTACCCGCTTGCCCTCGAGGTATTTGAATCACAGGCAACTAACGCCATTGCATCCAACGCTCCCTTTAAATTTAAAAATGCCCTGCAGGCTTACGGACAAATCAATCAATTGTATGAGCAGATCCGCCAGTGCCCCGGGTGCCTGAAAGTGGTTCAGCCGAAAAACTTCTATACCGAAATCGCGCCTCTGAAAGAACGCGCCGCAGATGAAAGCTACAACGCAGGCATCACGGCGTTGATGAAAGGAACGCGCAACGACGCCAAGCAAGCCTATTTTAACTTTGTTGATGCAAACGGCTATGTGACGGGGTACAAGGACGTGATCGAATATCTAGAGAAATCAAAATGGGAGGCTACTTTGAAAGTAGTCGTCGAACAAATACCCGTACCGGCACGCTACAATCTGTCCGGCCAGTTCTTCCAGGACAAAGTAGAGGAGTTTCTTCATAAGAACTATCCGGATCAGGGATTTGTCAAATTCTATACTGACGATGAAGCCAAAACGGTCAAACTCGAAAAGGCAGATCAGATTTTGAAAATCCAGTTCGACGACTTTTCTGTCGGCAATACGAACTTGAAAGAAAAGGAGGAAACGGTCACGAAAGACAGTGTGCGGGTTGGTGAGACAAAGATCGACGGCAAAGTGGTCCCGGTTTACAATACCGTCAAAGCAAAGGTTATAACCTACCGCAAAGAGGTCGTTTCAACTGGCTTGCTCAGTGTGATGGTCGTCGACGCAAACACGAATGGAGTGCTTTCTCACCGCAAATTTCCCGGACAGTTTACCTGGGTAAACAGTTGGGCGAGGTACAACGGCGATGAACGTGCGCTGACCAAACAGCAGCTGGCACTGGCTAACCAGAAAGAACTCCAGCCTCCGCAGGCGCAGGACCTCTTTTTGGAGCTTACACGGCCCATCTACGATCAGCTGGTTCCGGCCATTCGCGATTTCTACGCATCATACTGACCCATTTGTACCGGGCCTGACAGTTCCGAACATCCGAAAGAACTATTTTTACCGTAAATGGTTAAATACACCAAACGGCTTTCAGATGAATATCAAACTATTGTCCTTCGCCGTGATGATTCTGGTCACCATCACTTCCTGTGGCCAGCAAAATGACAGGCAAGATTCTCCTATGAGCAAAGAAAATGTAAACGATCAAAACCTCGAAACAGCCACATTCGGATCAGGCTGCTTTTGGTGTACCGAAGCAATTTTTCAGAACGTCGATGGTGTGTATAAAGTCGAATCCGGCTATTCGGGCGGGAAAGTTAAAAATCCAACCTATAAGGAAGTTTGCAGCGGGCTTACCGGCCATGCAGAGGTCATCCAGATCAAGTTCAACCCGGCCGAGGTAAGTTATGACGAACTGCTCGAGATCTTTTGGAAAACACATGATCCGACAACATTGAACCGACAGGGCGCTGACGTCGGCACGCAGTACCGGTCAGTGGTCTACTATCACAATGACAAACAGAAGCAGCTCGCGGAACACTACAAGAAGGAACTCGAAGAAAATCAAGTATTTAGCGATCCAATTGTGACGGAGATCAGCCCCTTTAGCGTCTTTTACAAGGCTGAAGACTATCATCAGAACTACTATAACCTGAACAGCTCACAGCCATATTGCAGTTATGTAATTCAGCCAAAACTTGAAAAATTCAAAAAAGTTTTTAAAGAAAAGCTGAAAAATTGACAAAAAGGCCTCTTTTACCGGCCATATGCGTAACCTGACACATAAACCATCGTTATATGTGAATGAGTAGAGTAATTCTTCTCATAGGTTTAGGTTTAGGTAACAAAAAAGCTCCGGGACGCGGGGCTTTTTTGCTTTATAGACTTTTGGCCAGGCGAATGTCAGCCTGACACCTGGTCTTTCAATGTCACCGGCATTCCGGGCCCATGAACTAACTCTTCGACAGTTGCCATCTGATAGGCGATCTCCATGATCTTAAGCACTTCCCCGGCGCGGCTCCTGATGGGCGCAAAATTGGCATACACCGTAAGCAGCTCTCCCCTGGAGTTGATACGCTTGAATAGGCCTTTCTTAATTTGACCGTTGGCAAGATCGCGCCAGAACTGCCGGTATTCTTCTGAATTCTTTTCTTCCTTTGTAGCCAGCAACCGATGGTGCTCGCCAACGAGGTCTGCTTCTGAAAAACCATACA
>DASPNN010000558.1:0-2075 GCA_035626495.1 Chryseosolibacter sp. | reverse complement strand
ATCGGTAAAAAAATTATGAATAAATATCCAAATTCAAAATTCACGGTAATAGAAAGTAAGAAGAGAACCAGCAGAATTGCAGCAAAGAATATAAGCGTCAACATATCAAACTTTTGATTGCCGGCATCTATTTGTACGTTTTCCGCTCGCAAGCTCGTCATCATTGATCACAACTTATTCCGCGACTTGAACCTTTTAAGCATATCCTGATACGCCTGCATATTGTTTCCATACACGCACGCCAGCTCGTAATGGCGTTGCGCGCGCCGCAGCTGTCCACCCTGCTCGAGAAAAAAACCCATCATCAGGTTTGTGAGCGCTGACCGGTCGTTGAAATTCTGATCGTGCCTTCGCCCATTGCCTCCTGGCCGCAACATCTTATAGTACGATTTCACATGCTTCGGATTATCAACTGCGTAAACATGGACCACAATCTGATCCTGCGTCAGACGCGCCATAGGCAAAACGATCGATGATGAGTCGGCCTTTATACTCAGCAGCTTGTCTCCATACTCGGTCTCGGCCTTGAATTGATAGCCATTTTTGGCGCCAATGGCACTGACAAAAGTTTCAAACCAGTCAAAACGAACAGTGTCAATAAACTCCATTTTTGTGCTGAATAGAAATGGTTTCAGAAACATGATCGGTTCGTTGCCGTCATGAACAGGGCGATAGTTCCAATTGGACGCATGCAGTATTTGAAGGGCCGGAAATTTCAAACATGAAATTGATACACCACGCAGCGTGTCGAGTAAAACACTGACGGGGCCCGTAAATTCAAAAAAATTTGCGTCGTTGTCAATCAGGGCGACATAGGATGATGCTTCCGCGCGAATCATCGCTCCTTCACGCAAAGTGGCCAAGGCTTCAATCGGCTTACCCGTCTCGTCAAACACAGTGCCGTCGACTACTGCCACCGTAAAATCTCTCCCCGCGGAGCTTACAACGATGGCGAATAACAATAAGAGGGTCGTATGAAGTTTCTTCATTTTTTCAAACAATGAAGATAACGCTCTTTTTGGCGCTGGTCAAATTTCACAAATCAGCGGTGGCATGTTTCTATACGCCCAAACCTTTCAATGAAGTCACCGGGACATTCTAACGTGGTGGCTACTCGTCCGTAAACTCCATCGCGGAACGTTGATTATTGAAATTGAAGTTCTCGATAATCCAATGTTTCAGATCAAGGTGGGCGTATAAAGCAAAAGGCCACCGGAAAGGCAGCCTTTTGTGATAATCTCAACAAAGTTGGCCGGTGTTAACCAGCACAAGCTGAATCATGTAACACTAACTTAATTTCTCAAATCAATACTACTAATAGATTGCCGAGATTAACACTCATAATATATAAAACCACGTGCCTGAATGTCCTGAGCGATACCGTTGGTTAAAGCGGCAAACAATTGTGGAGAAATTCGCGGCTGCTCCGCAGTGAAATGGGGAGCAGCGGATTCGTTCTGGATGAATAGTCGGAGTTGATGGACGTCACCGCAGGGACGCAAGGGCGCAAGGGAATTTTTTTTAAGTACGATCTGCGATCGCGCGTAGCGCACTCCCGGAATATTTCTTTGTGCAACTTCGTGCCGTTGTGCCCTGGTGGCAAAAATCCCGATCGGCTCACGAACCCGAATTGCGTTCCGTTCACACCGCACTGCAATCAAAAAACACACACAGCGCATCGAAGCGGCACTACGAAAAAAAACTGAAAATCGTTACGGCCAGTTGCTGGTTTTTTCGGCGATAATCATACACTTTTGCGGGCTTTGCTTAACCATAGCGTTGCAACGGCCAAACCGGTCAAGGGGTGATTTTGAAGTGTTTTGGCACTTTTGCCTTCCGAAAAAGTTTATTTTTTCGTCTCAAAGGTTACTTCTTGGGCCCTCCGGGCACATATTGGTTATTCGAGCACCTTTTCGTATAATTGATTAAATACCTGGAGAATCCCTTTATGCGACTGGTTATCATTATGGCGCTGTTAGTGAGCTTTGCTTCACTGCCTGCCCTATCCCAACGGATCCAAAACGTCAATGCAACTGTAATCAACAAGGAAAAGGTGGTCATCACCTACGACATCG
>DASPNN010000557.1:0-2026 GCA_035626495.1 Chryseosolibacter sp. | reverse complement strand
CTGGCTTTTGCTGCTCGTACCACTGCTGGCACGCTCACAGCAAGCTGTTCCGTCCAGACCCAGTCCGCTGAATATCGCTAAGATGCGCTATAAGGACGCCTACGTAAAGCTTGTGTATTCACAGCCGCATAAACGCAACCGCAAGGTATTTGGAGAGCTGGTGCCGTATGGGCAGGTATGGCGCACGGGTGCAAATGAAGCGACCGAATTGACGACAACGAAAGACATTCTCATTAATAACCAGCTGCTGAAAGCAGGCACGTATTCTGTTTTTTCCATACCCCAGACCGACAAATGGACCATTATTATCAACTCCGAGCTCGGATTGTGGGGGGCCTACAACCACAATCCCAAGCTGGACGTCATGCGGTTTGACGTATCCGTCCACAAACAGCCGAACAGTCCTTACGAAGCTTTCACTATGCAATTTGATCAAAAGAATGAAACGGCGGACCTTTTGCTGATGTGGGATGATGTTAAAGTAATCGTGCCGTTTAAATTTATCAATTGATATGCTGAGATACGCAGTTTTATTCGCTATGATGCACCTGCTCTCCGGAGCAATCGCCCAGGACCTAAGTGAACTTGACAAGCGCAATGGATTCAAGGATATTAAGCTCACCACGCCGGTCGATTCGGTGAAGGGTCTGAAATTCAGGAAAGATTTCAGGGAGTCCGATGAATTCGAATGCAAGCTCTATTCGGTTGAACACGGTGATTATGAAAAAATAGGAGAAGTTGCCGTGAAGAAGGTCGAACTCAAGGCTTATAAAGGTCTCATCTATGAGATCGCCATCGTAACCGAAAAAGATCCGCGGTTGATGAAAGCCCTGCAGTCAATCTTTGGGCTGCCTGAATACGATCTGAAAAGTGAAACCTATTTTTGGAAGACGAGCAACATCACACTGAAGTTCCGGTCGCACTCAAAGAATCTTTTGGAGCTGGTCTATTACTCCACGATCGTACGGAAAATGATGAAAGACGATAAGGGCAAAAAAGTAGAGGCCATTGCCAACGATTTTTGATTTAATAACACCAATGAGACTTATCACCTTTAGCATTCTTGCATTCTGTTTCAATTTTATGACAACGGCTGCGCACTCCCAGGAATCGGATCCGAAAGCAACGGAAGTTTGGGAACCTGAACCCAAAGCGGTCACTCCGGGCAATAATGGCGCGCCTCCCTCCGATGCAATCATTCTTTTCGACGGAAAGAGTCTTGACGAATGGGTCGATAAGGACGGAAATGTTCCCACCTGGTCGCTCAAGGATGGTGTCATGACGGTCGCAAAGGGCGGCGGTGACATCAGGAGTAAACGGGCCTTTGGCGATATCCAACTTCACATCGAATGGCGTACCCCGCCGAAAATCGAGGGTGAAGGACAGGGCCGTGGCAACAGTGGTATTTTTTTCCAGGAGCGTTACGAGTTGCAGGTGCTGGATTCCTATAAGAACCGCACTTATTCAAATGGGCAGGCAGGATCGATCTACAAGCAAACCATGCCACTGGTCAATGCATCAAAGGGGCCGGGAGAATGGCAGAGCTACGATGTGATCTACATTGCCCCGCGATTTAACAAGGATGGAACGCTCACGAGCGCCGGCCGTGTTACCGTATTCCATAACGGTGTCGTGATCCATCACTACACCGAAATCCAGGGGACCACTGAATACATTGGTAAGCCAAAAGTCATCGCGCACGGAAACGGATCGCTAAAACTGCAGGACCATGGGAACCCTGTCAGTTATCGTAACATCTGGGTACGGGAATTGTGATCCCGTTACGCGTTTTCGGTCGCCGCCCGTGTGACTGATCGCAACCTCCGCAGATAAAAATAACCGGCGACAACGAGAATCGCCAACGCTGTTAGTTGCGAGTGTGACATCAAACCATCGAATACAAAGCCGCGACCTTCATCGCCTCTAAAAAATTCGATCGCGAACCTGCCTATTGCGTAGCCGATCAGGTATGTGAGGAACAGCTGGCCATTGAACCGCTTCCGTTTTCTCAGGATAACAAGGTATA
>DASPNN010000556.1:0-3045 GCA_035626495.1 Chryseosolibacter sp. | reverse complement strand
ACCGTCTCAGCCAAAGTGCACGACCAGGAATCGGGGGAGCCACTCGGGTTTGCCTCGGTTGGTATCAAAGGCCAGCCCATCGGGACAATTTCCAATGCGAATGGCGAATTCGATTTCCACTTTCCGGTAAACCTGCGCAACGACACACTGGTCATCAGCATGCTCGGATACAAAAACTTCGAAGCCCCGGTATGGTCCCTGGTGGAAAAGCCCGACCAGGTGCTCACCCTTCAGAAATCGCAGATCGTATTGCAGGAAATAATTGTTTCCGACACCATCACAGGCGGGGAGGTACTTCGGCTGGCGCTCCAGCGGATCGAAGAAAATTACCCGATGCAACCTTTCCTGCTGGATGGGTTTTACCGCGACGTGAAAAAAGTCGGTGGCACCTACATTTCACTGCTCGAAGCCGCCGTGAAGATTTATGACGAGAATTACACGGAGCCCCGGAACAAACACAAGCTGCGTGAGCGCGTGCGGCTTATCGAAGTGCGCAAGAGTGTCGGGTACGAAAGCAAATTCACGACCTATTTCGACCAGGCCAACCTGTTGGAGGATCTCCTCCTGGAAAACAGCATCCGGTACCGGCATATAGAGCCCAGCGACGAATTTTTTGCCACCCTCGGCCGGGATACCAACACCGTTTTTGATAACCATGAGATCTATGTGGTGAAAAGCATCGCCGATTCGAGCCTTCGCGTCTTTGTGGATAAAACCGATTTTTCAATCATCCACCTCGAATACCGTACTACGCAACCTTCGACTGAATTACAAAAGAAAAAGAATCTTGTCAGCAGATTCATGGGATCCAGAAAGTCGCTCGACTTCAAACGCTACAATGGAAAAATGTATCTGAGCTTTGTAGAGATGACCACAAAGATCAACTGGTACGACGGCTCGAACGGCGAACTGCGTTTTGAAACCGAAGTGTTCCAACAGCTGTTGGTCAACCGCGTCCAGGCGAATGTTGACGAACGGATCGCGGGCACCGAAAGAATGCGGAATTACGGACTTCAATATCAGGACCTTCCTTACAACAAGGAGTTTTGGGATAACTACAACGTCATTAAGGAAACGCCCTTAGATAAAAAGATCATTGTAGACCTTGAGAAGGTCGGCCCGCTGGAAAAACAGTTTGCGGATTATTAAGGGGTTGCCGCCGTTGGCTATTTCAGCTTCGCCAGGGCGTCTTTCATACGTTTCATGGCTTCCCGCAGTTCCTGTTCGGAAGCCGCATAGGATAAACGCACACATTTCTCGTCGCCGAATGCGCCTCCGGGTACCATGGACACGTGCGCTTTATCGAGCATGTAGAATGCAAAGTCATCCGCGTTCTTTACTGTAAGGGCGCCATCAGATTTTCCAAAATACGCGCTGACGTCCGGGAAAAAATAAAATGCGCCTTGTGGAAGGTTGGTTTTGACCCCGGGAATGTCCCTAAGCAGATCATACACGATATCACGGCGCTTTTTGTATTCACTCACCATCTGGTTTGTCGGTGCAAGGTCTCCAGTAATGGCGGCGAGCGCTGCACGTTGGGCGATCGAGCAGTTGGCAGAGGTGACCTGGCCCTGAACTTTGTTGCATCCATCGGCGATCCATTTGGGAGCAGCGATATATCCTACTCTCCAGCCCGTCATGGCAAAACCTTTAGCAAAGCCATTGACGGTGATGGTACGCTCGAACATTCCAGGGAAAGAGGCGATGCTTACCTGCTCGCCGGTGTAGTTGATATGTTCATAGATCTCGTCGGCGATGGCAATCAGGTTGTGTTTCACGATCACCTGGGCGATCTCTTCGAGCTCTTTCCCCGAGAACACCGAACCAGTCGGATTACAGGGCGAGGAAAAAATCACGGCCTTGGTTTTAGGTGTAATCGCTCCTTCCAATTGTTTGGCGGTCACTTTGAAATCGTTTTCAATCCCGCCTTTGATCATAACCGGTGTGCCTTCGGCGAGACGCACGAGCGCATCGTAGCTGACCCAAAACGGAGAGAAGACAATGACCTCATCACCCGGATTGATCAACGCGATCATCGCATTGGCAATCGACTGTTTAGCGCCATTGGATACGACAATATTTTCCGCTTTGTACGGAACCCTGTTTTCTTTCTGATATTTCGCGGCAAGCGCTTCCCGCAGATCCTGGTATCCCGCCACGGGAGGATAGGCGAAATACTTGCCTTCGTCAATCGCTTTTTTTGCGGCCTCGCAGATGTGTTGCGGAGTTTTGAAATCAGGTTCTCCGAGGCTGAGGCTGATCACATCTATTCCCTTGCTTTTGAATTCGCGTGCCTTGGCAGCCATTGCCAGTGTTGCAGATTCTTCAATAGCTTCGATGCGGTTGGAAAGTTTGTTCATAGACGCGGGAATTTAACGCGGGCCAAAGAAAAGAATTTATGGGTGAAGTTGGAAGGGCCGGCAGACAGATCTCGTATTTTTTGTTGACTAACAACTGTGAGGAATTGGTGGGTTGGGTGCGCGTGTTGGGTGTTAGCTGTTAGCTGGGCGACTCTTTGTTGTCGGCTGGGGCGTGGTGGCTAGTTGAAAATCGTGCGTCCCGTGATGCTTCTGCCGAGGGTGATTTCGTCGGCGTATTCCAGGTCGCCGCCAACGGGCACACCGCGGGCGATGACGCTGACTTTGACGGGCAGATCTTTGATACGCTTGTTGATGTAAAAGGCTGTCGTATCGCCTTCCATGGTTGGACTGAGCGCGAGAATGACTTCGCGGACGGCAGAATCTGCTGACGACAGACGGCTGACAAGTGATTCGATCTTCAGATCAGCCGGCCCAATGCCGTTCATCGGTGAAATGACGCCGCCCAGGACGTGGTACAATCCTGTGTACTGGGCAGTATTCTCAATGGCCATGACATCCTTGGTGTCCTCGACAACGCAAATGATGGAGCGCTCGCGCTTGTGGCTGATGCAGATGCCGCACGTCTCGGCGTCGGAGATGTTAAAACACTGGTTGCAAAAGCGGATTTGCGCGCGCAGGTTGTTCAGCGCTTCGGTCAGAGCGAAAGTGTTTTCCTCTTTTTCTT
>DASPNN010000555.1:0-2045 GCA_035626495.1 Chryseosolibacter sp. | reverse complement strand
AAAATAGTCCAGCCGCAGGTGGTCTGTGCCCGTACTGTCGTCAGCGGTAAAGATGACGGACTCAAAGACACCGATGTTGAAGTTGCTCCCGATATTAACGCTCAGATGGTGGAGTGCATTGAATTTGTTCGGATACCCACCCTCCTCCGCTTTCAGCCCGCCGATCGAGCCGCTGACATCCGCCGTCATCTGGTTGATTAGGAAAAGATAATTCAGCTTCCACACCTTGACATTGCCACGAAGGAACATAGAGGGTGAGGCCTGATCGCTGAAGGCAAGCGACCGAAATCCGTTACCAATAAAAAAGCGGTCGTGACCGAGCTGAAGATGAATGTGATCGGTCGCATCGTAAGTGATCGATCCGCGCGCCTGCAGAAAGTCGACGCCTTTGCCTTCCTTGTATTCCTTCCAGAAGCCCTCGTGCGGGATGACTGGATTGGAGGTCATCCGTTCCCAGATGAAGGAAGGCAAGACGGCCTGGTTATCGGTCAGGTAAGTATAAAATCCAACTTTGTTGTCGACCATGCCGCGCACCTCCACACCCCGGGTGTTGATGAACAGCCTTTCATCACGGCGCGAATCGTCCCCGGCACCGACGTATAATACAGGATTGATATGCAGGTCGAAGTCCTCCGTATGCACATGAAACAGGTCAGACTTCTTTTTATAAAAATGCCGGAAAACCGGCTTCTTACTGTCGCTGGTATTGGTTTGCGACCATTCCCAACTGTCGTTATTGATAAACTCGTAGTTGAATTTGTCCGCCCGCGACTGGAACATTCCCAAAACTTTCAAGGAGTCGGCGAAGGCGACCACATCCGATCTTTTATAGGGCTTAACAGAGGTGAAAATCGACGGAAGAATACGGCCGCTTTTGATCTCATATCGTTCGATCCAATGGTAGTAATCCTCATTGAGGGGTATGTAGCTGCTTTGGGCAGCGGCTATTCCGGGAATCAGGAAAAAAAGCAGCTTAATAAATCTCATTTTCAGGTTAAAACATTTAACACACGGCCCATTTACTTGTTTTCCGGCCATAAATATCATTTGCCGGTTTTGGCCTCTGATATTTTATTGTATTTTGGATCAAATAGGGCCAATTGTTTGATTGATCCAAATTATCGGTCACCTATTGATTTTTTTCCGGATGTGCTTATCTTTGCAGTCCTTTTACAGGAAAAAGCAAAAAATATCATGAAAAAAGGCATTCACCCGGAATACAAAGAAGTGATTTTTTGGGATACTTCAAGCGACACAAAGTTTAAGAGTCGCTCGACCCAGCACTCCAAAGAGACGATCAAGTGGGAAGACGGGAAAGATTATCCGGTGATCAAGGTGGAGGTTAGCTCCGCGTCTCATCCGTTCTTTACAGGCAAGAAGCTGTTTGTGGATACCGCAGGCCGCGTCGAGAAGTTTAAGAACAAGTATCAAAAGAAAGCTTAATTACTCTTCATAATAAGCACTGTGAAAAGGTCTTCGTCCTGAAGACCTTTTTTATTGTCTTGGGGTCAGCGGCCGAAACATTCGCATTTTCCTGACTGTGAGCCAGTTCGACCAAAACGGGAATAAATCGATAGCCAGCACCCCCCAGTCAGCAGTTTAGAAGCCTGTTTTTGCCCTGAAAATCAACAAATCATCGAAATTTAGACAATCTTTGCCCCCTTGATTGGTTCCGCAGAAACGCCTAAATCACGGTCAATGAATTTTATTCTATTTGATGATCCCGTAATTCGGCTTGACCTCCTGCCGTTCACATTTACACGGCCTGTGGCCAGGATCCGGGTTGGAATCCTCACCATCGACGAAAAGTGGGAAAAATGGCTGGGGGTAAAACCGGCCTTCCAGACACAACCCTACCTCCAGCAAAAATTTCCAGGATCTGTCGCGGCTGATAACCTGGTCATTAACGGGGCGGTCTGCCCCGATGAAAAGCTTGTAGAGAGCGTAAAATCCCTTCCAAAGGGCTATTTTCTCGTGAAAGGGCAGAGGCTCATTGCCGCCAATAATCCGGGTGAGCAAATGAATCAGCTCAATACGATCGAGCA
>DASPNN010000554.1:0-5438 GCA_035626495.1 Chryseosolibacter sp. | reverse complement strand
CATCGCCGTAACGGACGCGGATCGCAGATGTGTCGGCCAGTGTTAGAACCGGCGCGTCGTTGACCGATCGGACGGTGATCCTGAAATCGAACACATCGCTTTGTTCCTGGCCACGGGTAACGGTGACCGGTACAACCAGATCGCCATGATAATTTGCAGCGGGAACCACGGTTGCGCCATTGACTGTGAAATTGGGCCCTGCACCAACCTGGAGTGAAAAGCCTTGCGGATATGTATTCTGTGGATCGTCGACAACGAGATGCGAGAGCTCGATGGTGAACGTTTGATCTTCCTGGATAATAACCGGCGTCTGGTTTGTAATAATCGGCTTGTTGCTGCGTGCGGAAACCTGAACCACGAAGTCGAACGGGTTGCTGTCAGCCGCGCCATCATTGACAAGAACGCCGACCGACAGAGAACCAACATAGTCTTCATTGGGAGTTACAGACTTTCCAGAAACCGTATAATTCGACCCATTCTGGACCTTGAGATTGAAATCCGATGGGTAGTCGTCGTCCGGGTCGTCGACATTGAGGTAACTCAACTGCAACGTGACGGCTACACCCGCCATGGTGGCGATCGATTGCGCCTGTGACTTTATGATCGGTGCGTCGTTGATGTTCTTTACCGTGATCTTCAAGTTGAATTTCTCGCTGTCTCTCTCGCCATCGTTGACAGTAATGGGAACTGTCAGCGTGCCGGCAAAGTCTTTTGACGGCGTAACTGTGCGATCGGAGAATGTATAATGATCGCCCGGATAAAGGCGCATGGTAAATCCCACGGGGTAAAGCAGGTCATCTTTGTCCTCAACTTCAACGTCCATCATATCGATCGTGATAGCCTGCTCTTCATTTGTTGACAGATCGCGCTGGCCGCGGATCTTTGGTTTTCCTCCCGCGTCTTCGTCATCGTCGTACACCTGGGCATTCAGGCCGAAGGATGCACAGAGGAGCAGGGCCATGATGGCCTTGGTCAGAATAGAGATTAATTCGAGGCTATGACGCGATAAGGAGGACATGACCTCCCTGATTAAAAATTCTATGCCTGGTAAAGTCCGGGCGGGATTGAGCGAAAGGGTCAGGCGATCACTTCCCTGAATTGGTTTTGTTTATTGTCAAGGTAGTTCCAGACCAGACTGCTTGCGCCCAGGATCGGGGCTGCCTGATTCTGAAGTGCTGAAGGCAGTACCTTCACTTTGCCGCGAAACAAAGGCATCAGGTTCGCTTCCATGTGCTTGATCGTCGGCTTAAAAATCAGATCGCCCGCGAGTGACAAACCACCAAAAAGAAATATAGCCTCCGGATCTGTGTGCACGACCGTTTCCGCCAGCTTCATTCCGAGAATCCGCCCCGTGTACTCAAACGCCGCAAGCGCCACCACATCGCCGCGAACCGCCGCTTCTGTGATCATTTTGGTGTTGAGGTTATCGAAGCTGATCCCGCGCAGCTCACTGGGCTCGAGATGATCCGCCAGTAGTTTGTAAACGGTGCGTTTGATGCCGGTTGCGGAAACATACGTCTCGAGACAGCCTCGTTTGCCGCAATTGCAGAAACGGCCTGCCGGGTTGACGGATGTGTGGCCGACTTCGCCTGCAATGCCGTGTTTTCCATTAAGCAGCTGTCCATTGGCGACAAACCCGCTACCCAGGCCAGTGCCAAGCGTGATGACGATAAAATCCTTCATGCCTTTCGCAGCACCGTAAACCATTTCGCCCACGGCCGCTGCATTCGCATCATTGGTGATAATGGCCGGTATGTCGAACTCCTCCCGAAGCATATCGGCGAGTGGAATGATACCTTTCCATTTTAAGTTGGTGGCGCGTTCGATCGTTCCTTTGTAATAGTTCCCGTTCGCCGCGCCCACCCCGATGCCCAACACCTTGAACTCGCCCTTCAGGCCACCCATAGCCGATCTCAGGGCTTTCGCCAAAGCGTTAAAGTAATCTTTGAACTCTTCGTATTCCGTTGTGGAGATGCTCCCCTGGAAAACAACCTGACCACTTTTGTCTACTATGCCATACTTGGTGTTGGTACCCCCGATGTCAATCCCGATCGTTAATTCTTTCATGGGCGTGATTTTATATTGAAAGGATCTTCGCTATCCGCAGTGATTCACTGTCGATCTCGTGCTTGTTGCTCATGATCATCGTGAAGTCGTTATACACCATTTTGTTATCCTTAATTCCCACCATCACATCGTTTTGTCCGTTAAGCAGCCCCTCTACGGCAGCAATGCCCATGCGGCTTGCAAGCACGCGGTCGAAATAGGTTGGCGCGCCACCGCGTTGCAGATGGCCCAGGATGGTTACTTTGATGTCGAAGTACGAGCTGCGTTCGGCGACTTTCCGGGCAAGCGTGTTCGCATCCCCGATCTTGGAGCCCTCGGCGACGACAATCAGGTTCGATTTCTTGGCCGTCTCCCGATCGGCCCCGAGCATATTGAAAAGATCGTCGAAGCTCATGTCCTCTTCGGGAAGGATCACGGCCGTCGCTCCGCCGGCAATTCCACTGTTGATCGCAATATATCCGGAATTGCGGCCCATCACTTCAATAAAAAAAAGCCGGTTGTGTGAAAGCGCAGTATCCCGGATTCGATCGATTGCTTCGACTGCCGTGTTGGTTGCCGTATCGTAGCCGATCGTGTAATCGGTTCCCGGTAGGTCATTGTCAATCGTACCCGGGATGCAAACCGACGGTATCTTGTATTCCTCGAAAAATTTGTGAAGCCCGGTAAATGTGCCGTCACCACCGATTGCAACCAGCGCGTCAATTCCTTCGCGCTTGATATTCTCGTATGCTTTTTTACGGCCCTCCGGGGTGCGGAATGCCTGACTGCGCGCCGACTTCAGGATCGTGCCTCCACGTTGAATTATATTTCCAACCGACCGTGCTCCAAGCTTAACAATGTCCCCGTCGATCATGCCTTCGTATCCTCTGACAATGCCAAAACATTCTTTCTTGTAGTATGTGCACGCACGGACGACCGCGCGTATGGCTGCGTTCATTCCCGGAGCATCTCCACCGGAGGTGAAGACGCCGATTTTCCGAATTTTATTCTCCATCAAGATTAAAAATCCATCAAAAGTAATGGATGAGTTTCACTTTACAATCAAGAATTTAATTAACTGAACTTCAAACGTTTGAAATAATTGATCAGGCCATTTGTCGAGGAGTCGTGCGTTTTGATTTCTTCTGTGGAAGACAATTCCGGCAGAATTTTCTTCGCAAGAACTTTCCCCAGCTCTACGCCCCACTGATCGAAGCTGAAGATGTTCCAAACCACCCCCTGTACAAAGATCTTGTGCTCATACATGGCGATAAGGCTTCCCAGCGTCCGGGGTGTAAGCTTCTTGAAGAGGATTGTGTTGCTTGGACGGTTTCCTTCAAAAACCCTGAACGGCGTGTGAAAGGATATTTCCTCGCGCGACATTCCGCTTTTCGCGAGATCTTCCTGGACGGCTTGCGCCGTTTTCCCATTCATCAATGCCTCGGTCTGTGCAAAAAAGTTCGAGAGGAGCTTATCATGGTGGTCGCCGATCGGATTCTGGCTGATGGCCGGAGCAAGGAAATCGCAGGGGATCATCTTTGTTCCCTGATGAATCAGTTGATAGAACGCGTGCTGGCCATTTGTGCCTGGCTCCCCCCAGATGATCGGACCGGTCTGATACTCAACCGGCAATCCATTTCTGTCGACAGTCTTGCCATTGCTTTCCATGTTGCCTTGCTGGAAATACGCGGCAAAACGGTGGAGGTATTGGTCATAGGGCAGGATGGCCTCCGAAGCCGCATGGAAAAAATTGTTATACCACAACCCGATCAGAGCAAGTATGACAGGGACGTTTTTCTCCAGCGGCTCATCCCGAAAGTGTTTGTCCATGGCGTGCGCGCCTTCAAGCAGCTGTACGAAATTCTCGAAGCCGATTGTACAGGCGATGGAAAGGCCGATGGAAGACCAGAGGGAATATCGTCCGCCTACCCAATCCCAGAAGACAAACATATTTTCCGCGGCGATGCCGAACCGCGTAACCTCCTTCTCATTTGTTGAGACAGCCACGAAATGCCTGGCAACATCTCCCTTGCCGCCCGTCTTTTCCAGAAACCAGGCCCGTGCGCTTTCGGCATTGGTCATCGTCTCCTGTGTTGTGAAAGTCTTGGAGGCGATGATGAACAGGGTTGTTTCGGGGTCTAGCTTTTTCACCGTTTCGGCGATGTGGGTGCCATCGACGTTTGATACAAAGTACGGCGTAATGTTCGTCCAATACGGGCGCAGGGCCTCCGTCACCATATATGGACCCAGGTCGGAGCCACCAATGCCGATGTTGACAATGCTGCGTATCGGTTTACCGGTATAACCTTTCCAGTTTCCGCCGATAAGATCGTTTGAAAATTTTTGCATCTGGCCAAGGACCTTATTGACTTGGGGCATCACGTCTTCGCCGTCGGCCAGGATCGGCGTGTTCGAGCGGTTGCGCAAGGCGACGTGGAGGACCGCCCTGTTTTCAGTCTGGTTGATCCGGTCGCCTTTGAACATGGCGGCGATGGCATTGGGCACCTCCACCTCATTTGCCAATTCGATCAGCGCGGCCAACGCTTCCTCGTTGAGTATATTTTTTGAATAGTCGACAAGGATATCCTCAAATACAGTGTGGAATTTTTTGAAACGTTCGCTGTCCTCCTCAAAGAGCTCGCGCATGTGCGTCGCCTGGAGAACCATGTACAAGGCTTCCAGCTTGCGCCATGCCTCCGTTTCTATTGGGTTATGTTTTGGTAGCATATTCTTGCTGATTGGTTTCGCTGAATGGAGTGGCGCCGGCTTTCGCAATGCCCTGGTGAATCACTTCTTGAACTTGTTCACCAGGATGGCCAGCTTTTCTTCCATGCTCAGTTCCTTTTCTTTGGGCTTGCTTTGCTTCGGCCGGCTTCCTTTTCCATGAGATTCGCCAGGCTGGGCAAAAGGATCACTCTTCATCGACAGGCCGATGCGTTTTCTTGGCACGTCGACCTCCACCACCGTAACTTGTACCTTTTGCTGGACCGTCACCGCCTCCTTGGGATCCTTGATGAACTTGTCTGAAAGATGGCTGATATGCACCAGCCCGTCCTGGTGAACGCCAATGTCGACGAAGGCGCCAAAGTTTGTCACATTCGTAACGATGCCGGGCAGTTTCATTCCGATCTTCAGGTCGGAAATGGAATTGACGCCTTCCGTAAAACTGAAGACTTCGAACGTTTCCCGCGGATCACGCCCGGGCTTTTCAAGTTCCTTGACAATATCGGTCAGCGTGGGCAGTCCCACTTTGTTAGACACGTATTTTGTCAGGTCGAGCTGTTTCCGAAGCTCGGAGGAGGTCATCAGCTCCTTCACCGAGCAGCCGAGATCTGCAGCCATCCTTTGGACGATCGGGTAGCTTTCCGGGTGTACGGCACTGGCATCGAGCG
>DASPNN010000553.1:0-3998 GCA_035626495.1 Chryseosolibacter sp. | reverse complement strand
GTTTACAAAGCCGAACTTTCCGTTGAGTTTTATTAAAGCGGTTTGGCCGGTAAATTCTTCTGCTTTCTCAAACTGAGGTTCGATGACCCAATTTCCCAGGGAGTCGATGTAGCCATATTTCATGGTACGTTGCAAGTGGGGGAAGAGTACTTGCGTTTTTAATCGCAGGCTTTTTTCAAAAAAATTGACCACATCAACATTCCATAGCGCTTCTAAGGAGTCCGATTTTTGAGTGTTTGGAACACGATCAGACCGAGTTGGTCGCACGCTGCTTTTCAACGGCACGTTCAGCGCAAGCACGGCCACAACCAACAACATCACCGAAATGCCTAAGGCTGTTTTGTTTGGATTTGTAATGCCATCCTTAGGATCCGCTCCAAAGGTATTAGGTCCTTCAGTTCCTCTCCTCAACGCCAGTATGAAGCCAAATACGGGGATTAAAAAGTACCATCCGCTTTTGTTAACATCGTGCATTCGCTTTATTCCCCCGACAACCAGAAAGGCAGATAAGAAAACGGAAACGACGATGTCAAGAAGCTCAAAAGACGGCTTAGCGGCCATGATGAGGAGCACCAGTTTAATTGCTATTGCAACGAGGACCCTCAACCAAAACGTAGAGCGGCGTATCCTGCCTTCAGGCGAAAATAGCTTATCCATCATAGGTATAGTGAGGTCAACCGGCGCAAAGCCATAGGTTAAAGTCGCAGTTCGTTGGACGTTTGTTAACGCTAAAGATAATGTTTTTCGTGTTTGTCTCGAACTAACCTCGGTCGGGTTAGCTGGTGCTGAACAAATATTTTCTGCTGGTTGTTAAAGAGTTGTTAAAGATTCGAAACTGTTGCCGTCTTTCCCGTAATTTTACATTTGTGAAAAGCTCCACCATCCGCTCGATCGTCATCCTGGGTACTGTGTGCATATTCGGCATCACTTTCACCCAATTGTACTGGCTGCGGAGGGCTTTTGATCTGAAGGAAGCGGAATTCGAGCGCACCGTCAATGCGGCACTCTTCAACGTCGCCAATCAAATCTTCGACATCAATAACACTCCCTCACCGGCCGCGAACCCGGTCAGGCAGGTCTCCACAAATTACTTCATTGTGATGGTGAATGGCGACGTGGATGTCAGCCTGCTTGAATTCCTGCTGCGGTCGGAATTCGAAAAAAGAAATATCAACGTCGATTTCGAGTATGGGGTTTACGATTGTTCGAGCGAAAAAATGAAATATGGTGACTACGTATCGCTCCAAACGACCAAAGAAAAAGTCACCAGCAAGAAACTGCCGGCATGGAATCATTACGCGTACTATTTCGGCGTACAGTTTCCCAACCGGGAGGCGCACCTGATCAATCAGCTGGGCATCTGGTCCTTTTCCTCTTTTGTGTTGCTCATTGTGATCGTTTTCTTCTCCTATACGCTTTTCGTGATACTCAAGCAGAAGCGCCTGTCGGAAATTCAAAAGGATTTCATCAATAACATGACGCACGAGTTCAAGACGCCCATCTCGACCATTGCCGTTTCGACCGAGGTTTTGAAGGACCCCAACATCGTGCGGCAGCCGGAGCGATTGCTCAACTATACAACCATCATCGAAAAAGAAAACAACCGGCTGAAGCAGCAGGTGGAACGCGTCCTTCAAATGGCGCGGCTCGACAAGGAAGACATCGGGTTGAAAAAGGAAGTGGTCGACATTCATCAGGTTGTGCAGGATGCCGTCAAGAACATCTCGCATGCCTTGAGAGACAAGAACGGAAATATTTCCTTAAACCTTCAGGCAGCCAATTCGTTGTTCGAGGCCGACCGGCTTCATCTTACGAACGTGTTTCAGAACCTTTTCGACAACGCCATCAAGTATTGCAACGTGGAGCCCCAGATCGAAGTCAGGACGCGAAACCTCAATGGTCACATCCTTGTCGAGGTGGCCGACAACGGTATCGGTATTAGCTCGGAAAATCAAAAACGGATCTTTCAGAAATTCTACCGGGTTTCTACCGGTAACGTACATGACGTAAAAGGTTTCGGGCTGGGCCTCAGCTACGTGAAGACGATCGTTGAAGCGCACAAAGGCACGATTCGCGTCGACAGCTCCCTTGGAAAAGGCAGTGTGTTTACAATCGCTTTCTCATCCATGCGATAGTTACAGATATGGAGAACACCAAGAAAATCCTGCTTGTTGAAGATGACCCCAACCTCGGGTTCGTGATCAAGGACAATCTGTCGCTGAATGGATACGACGTGACGTTGTGTTCTGATGGCGCGGAGGGTGAGAATACATTCCGCGACAACGCCTTCGATCTATGCATCTTTGATGTCATGCTTCCAAAAAAGGACGGCTTTGCGCTGGCAAAAATGGTACGCGAAAAAAATGCCGAAATACCGATCCTTTTTCTTACTGCGAAGTCGATGATCGAAGATAAACTGACGGGCTTCCAGACCGGAGCCGACGATTACATTACAAAGCCCTTCAGCCTCGAAGAGCTGCTCTGTCGGATCGAAGTTTTTTTTCGCAGAAGTAAAAACACTCATGTTGCGGAGGATAAAGTTTTTCGCGTTGGCAAGTACGAATTTGATCCGTTTAACCTGGTATTGAAGAACCACACCGGGCAAAAAACACTCACCCAAAAGGAAGCGGATGTGCTGAAGCTTCTTTATAAGAATCGCGACCGTGTTCTGAAGCGCGAGGAGATCCTGAACGCCATATGGGGAAACGACGACTACTTCATGGGGCGCAGCATGGACGTATTCATTTCAAAATTGCGTAAATACCTGCGCGATGACCCGACCATCCAGATTGTCAACTACCACGGCGTCGGCTTCCGCCTGGAAGTTCGTTAGTATTCCGTAAATTCGGATTACAAACCGGATCCAACATGCTTCGAACGAACACCCCGCCAGCAGCGCTGCTCATCGCCGCCCTGTGTTTTAATGGTTGCTCGCCTGTAAAGGAACAGGCTCCTAAACAGTTCGATGACCTCGACCGGTATCTGACAAGCGAACTTTCCCAGGCTGAACCCGGTGGCGCAGTTCTGATCATGAAAGCGGATAGTATCATTTATTCGAAAGGTTTTGGTGTCGCCGATGTTGTCACGAAGGAGCCGGTCACCCCAAAAACGCTTTTTAATCTCGGATCAATCTCGAAAACATTTGTTGCCAACGCGATCCTGAAGCTACAAGAGGAAGGAAGGCTATCGGTCGAGGACAGCCTTATCAAATACTTTCCCGGTTTCGCAAACCGTGCATTGGTACAGGGCATACAGCTGAAGCACTTGCTCACCCATACCTCCGGGCTTCCTGACAACCGCAATGTCAGAGCCGACACGGTTTTTTACCTGACAGCGAAAGACGAGGAGAACTGGGCGCCAGTCATGAATGCGGAATCGCTCAACTTTCAGCCGGGTACAAATTACGAGTACTCCAATCCGGCCTTCAACGCGCTTGCCCTTATTGTTGAGAGAGTGAGTGGCATGAAATGGCAAAGCTATATCGAAAAAAATATTTTTCGGCCGGCCGGAATGTCGACAAGCACCATAACGGACGGGCCACACCCTGAGTCTGGTGTCGCGCACGCTTACGTCCGCATAGGTGAGGAGTGGAAGGAGGACGACTACGGTGAGGAGCCGACATTTGCGGCATCGGGTAATGGTGGTGTATGGAGTTCAGTCGAAGAGCTGGCCATGTACGAGATCGCGTTACAAAAGGCAGTCTTTCTGAAGGCAGAGACGGTTGCGGACTCGCGGACGGTAAAGCAGTTCGACAATTGGTCGGCGACCAAACCGCCGTTCATTGGCTGGTCCTGGTTCATCCGCGAGCGCGATGGCCTTCGCGTTGTTGGCCATACCGGCGACCAGGGCGGATTTCTTTGCAATTATGTTACCGTGCCAGAAAAGGACGTATTCTTTGTTATTCTTTGTAACACCCGCCGTAATGTCGATGGCATCACCGATGTGCTTTTTAAGAAACTGTCTGAAGCAAATTGGCTTGAGTAACAACGATGTGAGTT
>DASPNN010000552.1:0-3936 GCA_035626495.1 Chryseosolibacter sp. | reverse complement strand
ATCGGCACGTGTCGGATGCCAAATTGAAATTCCGTGTTTACAATGTCCGATCAGGCAATGACGGAGTAACCAGTACGATACCCATTGTCCCTTACCCATTTGCCGCTTACGTCAAAAAGGATTTCCCGGAGGTCAAAACGGCTTTACGTATCATGGATACCTACGGTGAAGTGCTGTTTGAATCCGGCGAGAAACGGTTGAATGAAACGGGAGGAATCTATACGGAGCCGGCTTTTTTCAGCATGCTCAGCGTACAGGTCCTTGCCGGAGATGTAAACGCGTTAGCCAATCCGCAAACCGTGGCATTGTCGCGCGCAATGGCAGAGAAATACTTTGGTTCGGCAGACGCCGTTGGAAAATCCGTGCGCATTTCGAAGGAAGATTACCAGGTGACGGCCGTCTATGAAAACATCCCGCGGCAAAGCCACCTGCGACCCCCGTTCGTCCTGTCCCTGCAATCGCTGGCGCGTAACTGGAGTCCTACACGCAAAGAGAACTGGGTATGGCAACAATTTTTCACATACCTCGAATTCCACAACCCGGTCGACGCGAAGTCATTCGAAGCGAAGATGCTGGATTTTGTGAAACGCTATGCCTACCCTAAAATTGAACCGGAAGGTTTTATCTACGTCCCTCATTTGCAAGCTGTACAAGATATCCACCTTCATTCGCAAAATTTCGAATGGGAAATTGCCGACCGCGGAAGCGCGGAAACCGTGTACATCCTCGGCATCACAGCCGTGCTGATCCTGGTGATCGCCTGCCTGAACTTCATCAACTTGTCGACCGCGCGATCGTTGAAGCGAATGAAAGAAGTCGGCGTCCGAAAAGTGGTTGGCGCTTACCGCCGGCAGCTCATCTTCCAGTTCATTACCGAATCGGTGATCTTCACATTACTCGGCCTGACGCTGGCCATCGCGATCGTCGAACTGGCCCTGCCGTACATGGACTCGTTTGCCGGCAAGCCGATTAACGACCCGATGACATTCGCGGTATTCATTTCTTTGATTGCATTTGCCGTCGTCCTCGGTATCCTGGCGGGGAGTTATCCCGCCTTTCACGTTTCAAACCTGCGACCATCCCTGATCTTTCACCAAAAAGAACGCGGTGGCGCCGCTGAGCTTTTCCGGAAATCCCTGGTCGTTCTCCAGTTCTCGTTTTCATTCTTTTTGATCATCGGCGCGATGATCGTCGTCGGCCAGCACGACATGCTGCTGAACACCGACATGGGATTCAACAAAGAGCAACTCATCACCATTCCATTGCACCGCGCGCATCTCGCGCACGCCGAGTCCACCAAACAACAATTCCTCAATGTGCCTGGCGTGACCCATGCAACCCTCGGGTTTGGACTGCCCGGCGATCTCGTCGCAGGCGACGGGGTGATCGACCCCGTCACAAAAAACACGTTGCCGACAAATCTGTTTATCGTAGACCAAGATTATATCCCGACATTTCAAATGTCGATGGTTGCCGGTCGCAACTTTCGCGGTCCTTCAGATACAACCGGTGGCTTTGTCATCAATGAAACAGCTGTGAAAAATTTCGCTCTTAAGGACCCGCAGTCAGCGTTGGGCAAAATGCTGGAATGGCATAAGTGGGGCGGCGGCGTCATGACAGGACCTGTCATAGGCGTCGTTGGGGATTTTCATTTCCGCACGATGAAGGAAAAAGTGGAGCCGGCCGTCATGGTCATGTACCCGAAAGTGTTCGGGATGCTTACCGTCCGGATTGCGGGCGGTGAATTTTCCGCCTCGCTGCCGAAGCTCAGAAGTGTATACGAATCCATCTCGCCCGATTGGCCATTCGACTTTAAGACGATCGACGAACGTTTCGCTGAAATGTATAAGAATGAAGCAAAGCTATCCACGCTGCTGACCTATTTTGCCGGGTTTGCGATCTTCATTGCCTGCCTCGGATTATTTGGATTGGTCGAGTATAGCGTACACCAGCGCGCCAGGGAGATCAGTATCCGGAAAGTTTTTGGGGCTGGTGTTGTTTCCGTTCTATTGCTCCTGACCCAGCGATATTTCATGCTCATACTCTGGGCCTTTATACTTGTGATACCGCTGAGCTATTACACGGCAACCCAATGGCTGGAAAATTTCGCCTACCACATTGAAGTCACACCCGTAGTCTTTATGAAAGCCGCGCTGGTGATTGTGATCGTTACCGTAGCCACAGTAACCTGGCAATCGGTAAAGGCCGCTCTTACAAATCCGGCGAGAATCCTGAAAAATGAATAACCCAAACACCTATGTTTATTAACAATCTGAAGATCTCCATCCGGTATTTACTTAAGAACCGAACTTTTTCCTTCATCAACGTTTTTGGCCTGACACTGGGCTTCACGTGTTTCATCCTCATTGCCCTTTTTCTGCAAGACGAGTTGACGTATGACCGTTTTCATTCGGACGCAGACCGGATCTACCGCGTGATCCAGCATGAAGAGAAGGATGGGAACATCCGGGACGTTGCTCCGGTTGCAGCACGTATCGGCCCGGAAGCCGCCAAACAGTTTCCGGAAGTGGAGGACGCAACAAGAGTCTCGGCCATTGGCAGAACCACCATGGGAAATGACCCGGCCAACCGCGGCTATGAAAGAATCACGATCGCGGACCCGAATTTTTTCAATTTCTTTGACTTCGAGCTGATCGAAGGCGATCCCAAGACCGCGCTCGCAGCTCCGGACGGGCTGGTTATCTCGGAATCCACCGCCAAAAAATACTTCGGCGACCAACCCGCGCTCGGCAAACGCATCTGGACATCGGCGCTCGAGTTCACGATCACCGGGATAATGAAAGACCCCCCGAAAGACTCACACCTGCAGATACATGTATTGTTTGCCGAAGCCACCTGGGCAAATTATTTCGACTGGTACAAAGACTTTGTCGCCTCCGATTGGCGCTCGAACTCGTTCATCACTTATGTGAAGCTGAGACCTGGCGCGAATTCAGCCGCGATGAATGAAAAACTGACCGCGTTGATCAAGAAAAATTATCCGACTGACCGGGAGTTTAAGAGCACCTACAGCCTGCAGCCTCTTACAGATATTCACCTGTACTCGGAGAATATCCAGGGAACAGAGATCAATGCGTCGGGCATCAAACCCTTTTACCTTTACATCTTCGGGGCCGTCGCGGTCCTTATTGTGCTGATCGCCTGCCTGAACTACATGAATCTTTCTACTGCGGCCGCGTACAAACGGACGCGCGAGATCGGAACACGTAAAACGCTGGGTGCGCAAAAATCGCAATTGGTGTTGCAATTTACCGGTGAGGCCGTATTGCTCGCAACGGTCGCGCTGATCGCGGCCGTCGCCATCGTGCAGGTGCTTTTGCCGCCGATCAACCAGTTCTTGGGTAAAGACCTGTCGCTCACAGCCGTTCCTGCTGAACTGATCACCGGTATTCCTGCGGCTATGTTGCTTGCCGGGGTGCTGTCTTCTGTTTACCCGGCGTTTATTATTGCCCGGGTCTCACCGGCTGAAGCCCTGAAACGTGAAATCCGGATCGGCAACAGTGCACTTCCCCTCCGGAAAATGCTCGTTGTCGTGCAGTTCACAGTTTCCATTATGATGATCGCCTCCACGCTGATCATCTACCGGCAACTCGAGTTTATGAAAAACAAGGAGCTCGGGTTCAACCTGAATAACCTCCTTGTCATCGATATCAACAGTGACCCACTGCGCAGGAATTTTGAAACCGTAAAGGAACGGTTCAGATCAGTTCCGGAAGTTCAAAGTATTTCTACCTCAACGCGTGTGCCGGGTGAGTGGAAGAGCTTCCCGATCGCGACGACCCGGGCAGCAGGCGCGCCGGAAGAATCGGAGATGATCTTTGTAGGGATCGATAACGACTTCCTGGAGACGTACGACCTTAAGCTGATCGCGGGCAGAAACTTCAGCGGCGACAAGGCCGATTCGCTAAAAGTGAT
>DASPNN010000551.1:0-2578 GCA_035626495.1 Chryseosolibacter sp. | reverse complement strand
TGGTGACATAAACATTATTCAGAACCGAACCCGCGACGATGTTCTTAGGATCCTTGTAGTTGATGGCAATGGAGGGCTCACATACATATGGGCTGCCCGCATCCTGCTTGTCCAGTTGTATATTCCTGAATTGCGCAAAAGTTATACTGGTGATTAGAACGAGAAGGATTGAAAGAAAAAGTCGTATGGCCATGAGGTTTGCAGATCGGTTCAAAATACAATAGTATCATTTCCGGCATAATACAGCAAACGCGGCATGTACTCGTGAGCGCCTTGTCGCAGGGGCCCAGGCCGCCCGCTGGTTCAAAAAATTCCCGCAGCAGCCGGAAGGGCCGGTGCGCCTTTCCACAACCTGTAGAATTATTCTTCACTTTGAAAATCAACGTGTTCGGCGCAGTGGTAACTGAATCCCAGGAAACGGCGTCCTGGCGCTGAAATCTGTCATTGGTCTCTTTCCGGCGGCCGTAATGGGAGAATTGCAAACGTTTTGTTCAAGTCAGCGCGAAATACAAAACTGTAATTTATTACTATGATCAAAAGATTCATTTTAGCTTTATCCGTAGTGGGTCTGCTTTTCAGTTGTAGAGATGAAGAGAAAGAACAAGCGCTCCAATCTCAAATAGATTCTCTGAGAACAGAATTGAAAACCAGTGAAGAGACTGCACAAACCCTCCAGGAAGTGGGCGTGCTGATCGATTCGATTGATGCCAACCGTCAGTTGCTTCGTACCGACATGGTGGAAGGAACTTCGTACAAAGATTACAAGAACCGTTTGCAGGACATTAGCGCATACGTGAGGGAGACGCAATCCAAGATCGCCGAGCTTGAAAAATCGGCGAAGAATTCAAGGGTTTATGCCGGAACAATCAAGCGTCTGAAGGCCGACCTTGAGTCAAGAACCAAACAGATTGCCGCCCTCGAGCAGGAGGTTCAGAAGATGCGGGGTGAAAACCAATCTCTGTCGCGGAATCTTTCGCAGCGCGATTCGCTGATCACGGTTAACAATGAAACCATCAAGATGCGTGAAGAGAGCCTGGCTGCCTTAGAGCAACGCGTAGAGGAGATGAACATAGAGTCACGCACCAATCAGGCAGACGCATACTTTGCGCGTGCTCAGGCGCTGGAAAAAGCTGCTGACCGTACCAAGTTTGCTCCGCGCAAGAAAAAAGAAACACAAAAAGAAGCGCTGGAGCTTTACAAGATGGCGCTTTCTCTAGGCAAGACCGAGGCCGAGCAGAAAATCCAGGAACTTGAAAAAGAATCAAGCTAGTTGCTCAATTCGTTATATCTTCAATAAAAAAACCCGGGATGATCCCGGGTTTTTTACATTCAAAACAGGCGTCGCCGCCTATCGTGTGCCCGACTGCAGCAATTTCACACCTGCCTCTCCCAAGTGCTTTATCAGGATCGATTTGTATTCTTTAGAGTTGAGGTACCCGCCATTCGACTTAAAAAATTCATCCAGCACCGGTCCCCAATCGCTGCCCAGCGGCATGATGAAACCAAACTGTTCGGCGGCCTTATCACCAACGGGGTGTCGCTTGATCGGCTTTCTCATCTGTACAGCTTCGATATAAAATGCGAGGTCGAGGTAGGCAACACCGGCAGGATCTGCAAAAACTTTCTCAAGCACTTCCTGACTGGTAGTCTGAAGGCTGACCTTCATGCCCGGATAATACTTGGTCTTAAGTTCCTGCACGCGTTTTTCATTGAGTGTCCCCTTAGCGGTATAAGCTGTAAAATTCGGAAATGTTTTAGGGAGATCTTCCAGTTTCGCAAGGGTCGGCACGGTAGTCTGCGTAGTGAGGATCGCAAAATTGGTAATGAAGGGCTGACTGAATTTTACTTCCCTCTTTCGCTCTTCGGTAATGGTAATATTACCCAGGCCGATAACGCCTCCCGAAGCAGATTTCGTTCCCTCAAACATGCCCCGGAAGCTCGAGCCATCGCCCAGGAATCTTGAGGTGAGTTTAACCCCCTTGTTTTCATTGACCCATTTGACAAAATCGTTCATGATGTCCACACAGATGCCTGTGAGGTTGCCGGACTTGTCTTTGTATACAAAACTAGGTGTTTCAACATATGCAAGGGAGACCGTACCGCTTTTTGCGGCTTTGACATTTGCCCAGGAATCTCCGGAATAACCCTGGGCAAACACGAGATTGGCGCATGCAATGAATGCAAGCAATAGTACACATTTCATGAGTTATTCAATTTCTACCCGATTATAGCTTTTTTCAGGCAAAGTCGTATTATCAGAGGTAATATTAGCGTAATGTTTTCGGCGACTCTGCACATTACCAGCGGATTTTTTCGCCTTTTAGAAATGCATCGATACCTTTCTTGCAGTCGTCACTACCGCGTGCCTTCGCATTCATTTCGGCGGCAAATGTCAACGCTTCGTCAAGCGGCAGGGATGGTATCTTTGCCATCATCTGCTTGGTGACACTCATGGAGTAACCAGAATTTGATTCCACGAGCTGGCGCGCAAAAATTCGCACTTCTTCGGCGAGTCTATCCTTGCCGATAACGCCGTTGACCATCTCCAACGCTTTCGCCTCGTGCGCGCTTATCCATG
>DASPNN010000550.1:0-4285 GCA_035626495.1 Chryseosolibacter sp. | reverse complement strand
CGGTCATGATCTTGATATCCGCGTGGTCGGATGCGTTGTTGGCGTTGTCGTTCGGCAGCACACCGATCGTCAACCCATCCAATTCGTGAGCCCCGCGCATGGCAGCGTCCATGATCCCGAAGCTTCTTCCGCCGGTTAATACGATCCACCCATGCTGCGCGATCGCCCGTCCAAGCTCAAAGGCCATTTCGTTCTCATCGGGAGAGGCATTTTCTCCCGGCCCCATAACACCTATGATTGTCTTTGCCATAATAATTGCCGATGAGTGCAAGATAAACGTCCGGTCGCCGAACTGCAAGCTTCAGAACTCATAATCACAGTCCAGGCAATGGTTGATTTTTTTATGTGGGAATAACACACCAAGAAATACAAACGCAAGCGTGTCCGCATTTTGTTTCGGGAAATCGCGTGCAAGGCGGCCGGAGTTGCATTTTGGGCAGCGGCAGGATGGGTCATTTTCGATCACCTCCTCGGTCAGTACCTGGAGCGCGCGCTCCTCATCCTGGGCAAACAAGTGTAACCTCACCTTGAATCCGACAAACGACTGGCCCGGGTAGAGACTGGACATGTTTTCCTCGGTAAGAAAACAGGGAATCGCGTAGGCGTCAAGTTTGGTCTTTGCAATATTTGCATCGATCACCGTGTCATAAGTGCGAAAAACAATGATGTCGTCGCGGTCGTTTAACATGCGCTGAGTCTTGCCGCCTTTGTGATGAAATCTATAAAATCACATCTTTGCAGGCGAGAAATGCTAATAAATATATAAAAAATGCAGCGTTTGATTGTTGACATGGATGACGTTATCACCGATGCAACCGGCCAGTTCATCCGCTGGTATGAAAAAGAGTTTGGAGTTCGCGTGGAACGCAGTGTATTGAATGGCAAGGATGAAGGGGAGGGATTCCCGGAGCATCATCACATATTGCGGCAGTTTCCGTTTCGTGAAAACTTTTTCCGGACGATGATGCTCAATGAAGGCAGCCGGGAAGTCCTGCAGGAGCTCAATAAAAAGTATGAGCTCTTTATTGTTTCAGCCGCCATGGAATTTCCACAGTCGCTTTCGGAAAAACTTGCCTGGCTCAACGAGCACCTCCCGTTTCTCACCTGGAAGCAGATTGTGTTCTGCGGAAGCAAGGCCATTGTTCATGGTGATTTTATGATCGACGACCTTCCCCATAACCTCGCGCGATTCAATGGCGAGAAATTTATCTTCTCGGCACCGCACAACCTTCATGTGAACCAGTATAACCGTCTTGCCAACTGGCGCGAAGTAGGTGAGCGGTTTCTGTGACGAGGGAGCTGCCGCTTATTGTAATCGTTCTTTTTTGGCTTTTTTATGTCTTCTGGCCCGGATTCCAGGTGAAATCGCGGTATTTTTATAGAATTCTTTCCGCGTTGTAACATCGGGCAGGCCTCATCGTCTAGTATTTGAATCTCAACAATGAACATCGAAGCTTTTCAAACAAAGGTTTTGCCTTCTAAAAACAAGCTTTTTCGCTTCGCCCTCAAATTTCTGGGTAACGAGGAGGAAGCGAAGGATGTGGTTCAGGAAGTCTTTATCCGCGTTTGGAATGGCCGTGAGCAGATGGCACAGGTTCAAAACTGGGAGGCCTGGTGTATGCGCATCACCAGGAATCTGTCGCTGGACCGGATCCGGTCGCTGTCGAGAAAACAGACACAGAACATAGAGGAGAGCTTTGACGTGCGCCAGGAGTCATTATCTCCACATGAGTCAACTGAAATAGGTGAGAGTATGCAGCGAATCAAGGAATTCATCTCTTCCTTGCCGGAAAAACAACGGCAGGTCATCCACCTTCGCGATGTCGAAGGGTATAGTTATAACGAGATCTGCGAAATCCTCGAGTTGGACATGAACCAGGTAAAGGTCAATTTGTTTCGGGCGAGAAATTCGGTTCGCGAAAAATTCATGAAGATCAACGCTTATGGACTCTAAGAAAATAGAAGAGCTTCTTAACAAATACTGGAACTGTGAATCTTCCCTCGAAGAGGAGCGACAGCTGAAAGAGTACTTCCGTGGCTCGCAGATTCCCGAGCAGTTGACGGAAACCGCAAACCTGTTTCGCTACTTTGAAGAGAATAAAAAAAAGACCATTGTGGATGGTGCTTTTGATGGGCAGGTGATGGCCCGGGTGAAAAGCCCTGGTCGCGGGAAAACTGCGATCCTGGTTCGGAACTCGATGCGCATTGCCGCCGGCATCGCCGTCCTCATGGTCGCGTTCTGGTTTGTAAAAACAGAAGTCAGGAAATCGACGCCCCAGGAAATCGTCGACACCTATAACGATCCCGAACTTGCTTTCGCTGAAACAAAAAAAGCATTGATGATCATTTCAAAGGGTTTTGGTCAGGCTGAACAGCAAACAAAAAAGATTAACCTGTTTAACGAAGCGCAGGAGGAAATCCAGAAAAAATCGACAAACAAAAAGAATTTGTAAAAACACAAGTTGAAAGCATTATAAAAGATATCATTATGAAAAAAATAGTTGCAGTTTTTGTCCTGGTTGCCGTAGCTGGTGCCGCCTATTCGCAGGACGCGATTTCGAAGTTCTTTACCAAGTACCAAAATGATGAGTCGTTCACACAAGTGAATGTTTCGAGCAAAATGTTCAGCCTCTTTACGAACATGGATGCTGAAACCGAAGAGGATAAAGAAGTGCTGAACGCGATCAGCAAACTAAAAGGCTTGCGTATGATCATGAAGGAAAATACGTCGGATGCGCGTACGCTTTACAAAGAAGCCTATGCCATGGTTCCGCTCAAGGAATTTGAAGAACTCATGTCTGTTCGCGATAAAGACAAGGACCTGAAATTCTATATCAAGGAAAATGCAGGCAAGATTTCGGAACTTGTCATGATCATGGGCGGCGCCGACGACTTCATGGTGATGAGTCTCTTTGGCGAGATCGATCTCAAACAGGTGTCGCGCATCGGAAAACGCATGAATGTTCAGGGACTCGAAAATCTCCAGAAGATCGGCGATGACGACAAGAAGAAAAACTAAGATTGGAGACAGGAACGCCGCTTTGGCCGTGGTCCTGTTTTCTCTGAGACAGATCACTTCCGTGCGATCTGTTTTCGTCATCATGCTGCTGGCGATGTCGACCACTGCAAGCATTGGCCAAAGCAAGCCCTTCAAAAGCCTGAAGTATAAGTTCCACCACCACGAAGGTGTCTTTTATTTTAAGGCGTCCGGTGTGCTCGCGCGTGCGGCCCTTCGAATTGCCGGTGAACGTGAGTTTCGTAAGGCAATCAGACAGGTGACTACCCTAAACTTTATCATCATTCCCAAAGAGCGCTTCGAGGCTGAAAATGTGTCGGTCAGGGGTTTAAAGAATGTTGTGATCGAAGATGCGTATCAACCCCTCATGACCATAGTCGACCGCGGTGACGAGGTGAGTGTGTATATGAAAGAGGGTAAGCACAAAAACAAGAACCGGTATTTTCTCCTCATCGACAGTTCCGAAGAAGTGATCGCCTTCGAGATGAGGGGATTTATCGATCCGGGAATATTGCGAAATTCCCAATTGACCGTTAACAAATAAAATATGAGCCTGCGATTTTCTTTCCTTGCAGTGGTCTTCACCGCGCTTTCAGGCGCCACATTCGCGCAAAGCGAAACGACGGAGGCCCTGAATAAAAAGTACGATTCACAAGCGTTCTTTTTTTACCACAACACCCTTCGAATGATGAATCAGGAGGAAGATCCGGCGTTTGATGAGCTGATCAAGGATATTGAAAAAATAAAATTTTTGCTGATCCGCAAGAATAATGGCGACCTTGATTACAAGAAAGTCGTTAACGGTTATAAAACTGAGAAATTCGAGGAGGCGATGAGCAGCCGCCACCAGGGGAAAAGCTTTGATGTATTCCTCAAGGAAAAAAACAACAAAACAACAGCCATGCTGGTCCTGGTCAATGATGCAGAAACGCTGATGGTGCTGGACATCGTCGGAGCGATCGCCCTCGACCAGGTAACAAAACTTTATAGCACGATCGGCGAGAGTTCGGAAATCGGTAAGCGCATCCGCGATTTCGTCGACGATGATAAGAAGTCAAAAGATAACTGAGAGCAACGGAACTGTAATTTCCGGCCCGGACCGCCGACCAACTAACCGGATTCAGCAAATCACTTAATCGCAATACCTTGGAGACTGTTTTATCGATTACAAGCCTGTCGAAACAATTCGGCAGGATTAAAGCTGTCAATGACCTGAGCCTTGAGGTGAAGGCGGGCCAGGTTTTTGGAATGTTGGGGCCAAATGGCAGC
>DASPNN010000549.1:0-4703 GCA_035626495.1 Chryseosolibacter sp. | reverse complement strand
AGCGGCGTCCATTTCCTTGTTGTCGAGTACATAAAAATTCATCGAACCCCTGATTACCAAAGATGTAAAATTGATACGACATTTTGAGCCATGGCTTTTAACCGGCCCATGTTGGATTCCAATTCTTAACAAGGGGGCCGTCGGTTCCATATAACGGATCGGCTGGCAGTGGAACCCTTTTGATGTTTTCTTGAGCCCGGGCTCGTTCGCCATCTTCACCTTTCATGAGGTCATACTCCTGGCCTTCGGGATACGCTCCTACAACCTGAAAGAATTCATCCGCCTCGACACATTTGTGCGCGACGCCCGCGGGAATAATGACCACGTCACCAGCTTCAACTTGTAATGTGACGCCCTCCGGTCCTCCGAATTGAATGCGGGCCACGCCTCGAATCACACCCAGAACCTCATGCGCGGTGCTGTGATAGTGATGATAGTCAAACACGCCGTCACGCCAAGGGTTGATCCACATGTTGCTTTCGAAAATTTCCTCCACGATCTCTGCATCGGGATCGGCAATTGCCTGCTGGAAGACAAGCAGCGGTAATAATGAGTTATTGGGAAACCGACCGTCGTCTTTGATGATGTGCCGGATGATATTGAGTTGTTGCACCGCCTTCGTCGCTTGCTCCAGTGATTTCATAACTATCCTTTACCATCAGCGCGTTAAAATCCATACCATTGCGGTTTGAACCGCTGCTATTGGTCCGTTGTTTTGATTCTTATGGAACATGGTATCAAAGAGATTTGGACAATCGGGCATTCGACCCGAACCGAAGCCGAATTTATGGCACTACTAAATAATTTTAGCATTAAGACATTGGTCGATATCCGGACCTACCCTGGCTCACGACGTTATCCGCATTTTAACAGCGAACACTTTCGGCGGGCCCTCGCTGAAAAAGACATCGCGTATTACCACCTTCCGGAGCTTGGGGGGCGTCGCAAGCCATTACCGGATTCGCCGAACACAGCGTGGCGAAATTCCTCCTTTCGTGGTTACGCGGATCACATGCAATCAGATGAGTTTAAAAAGGGTATTGAGGTGCTTCAGCAGTTGGCGATGACAAGCCCGACAGCCTACATGTGTTCCGAATCATTGTGGTGGAAGTGCCACCGCGCGCTGGTTTCAGACTACCTGAAGAATGCCGGATGGAGGGTCTATCATATCCAGAATATTGGCAAATACCAGGAACACCCGTTTACGTCGCCAGCCCGGGCTGTGCAAGGAAATTTATTCTACAGTTGACGACTACTGTGTAATTACTATAGGATCGGAAAAGTGCAGCAAATGAGGGCCAGCGAACGTCGCGTGGTGAAACCATTTCGGTCCCTTTCCGGTGAATGTAACCCCGGATCCATAGCCCTTAATGTGGCCGGTCTGGGCGGGGATAATGTTTTCCAGCAGTAAAAGTGTGTTATTTTTCTGCTTCAGAGCAGTGAGGAGATATTTCATAGCAGTTACAATTCTGGAAACTGTTTAAAAAAGCATGCCGTGTACAGCCGCTCTCCGTGTCCGGACGGGTCCAGGCGGGGAATTTACCCCGAATGCGCATCGCACCGCACGGTGATCGCCGGCTGCCCATAAGGCCTGTTTTCCGTTTGCAAATCCGAGTCACAGGAAAGAAGCGTAATCGCGAACATGATCAACAAGATTTTGATCAGTAATATTAATGATCTCATTTTTCTAATAATTCCAGCCCACCTAACCAACCCATATAATTGTCTTTCACATTCCTAAAAATTAAATACCTGCATGCGGGAATCCGGGTTTGATAGATTTCGCCTGAGATTTAGAAAACGAAGCCTGGGATGACAAATGCCCCAGGCGCGTTCAATACAACTTTTTTACAACTCATTACATCATTGGTGAGTCTGGGAGCAGAACGCTTTGGAGGGGTGCGCGGAATCGAGATATTACTTCAACTCTGATATTATGATTAAAAATTACCTCAAAATCGCCTTTCGTTCGCTGTGGCGCAGTAAGGGCCATTCATTTATCAATGTCTTCGGGCTCAGCCTGGGAATCGGATGCTGTATCCTGATTATTCTGTTTGTTAAAGACGAATGGACTTTTGACAGATTCCATTCTAAGGCTGACAGGATATTCCGGGCTTATGCTATTGAAGACTATGGCGAGAACCAGCTGTTCTTCGATACGAGCACCCCCTTTCCAATGGGACCGGCACTCAAAGACAATTTCCAGGAAGTGGAGGAAATGGTGAGAATCAACCCGGTGGGGGCGCAGGTGCGCATTCAGGAGGCCCTGTTTTCAGAGCAGGTTATGATTGCCGGGCAGCGGTTTCTGGAGGTATTCGATTTTGAAGTGATTGCCGGAGACAAGAACTCTGCTCTGAATGATCAGGTGAACGTGGTCTTGAGTGAAAGTACCGCTAAAAAGTATTTCGGTGATCAGGATCCGATCAATCAGGTGATTGCGATCCAGTTGGGAGAGCGGTTTGAAGATTTCACTGTGAAGGCGGTTCTCCAGGACCCGCCGACAAACTCGAGCATTTCATACACACTGTTGATCTCCGATCTCAATTATCCGAAATTATACAGTGAACGATTACTCACCTCCGCATGGTTTAACATCACCCCTGAAACTTACGTGCTTTTACGCGAAGGAGTGGATGCGAAAGAACTTGAAAAGAAATTTCCACCTGTCTTTAAATCCCTGCTCGGTGACGATTTCGAAAAAAGCAAATATTTCGTCGGCCTTCAACCCTTGGTGGACATTCACCTCGATACGTCGTTTCCTCCTGCAATCGCGCCCGTCAGCGATCCGAAATACTCATACATTCTGGCGGCGATCGCGGTACTGATTCTTTCTGTGGCCTGTATAAATTTTGTGACACTTTCTGTCGGGCGGTCATTGAAGCGAACGAAAGAAGTCGGAATTCGCAAGGTGGTCGGAGCACAGCGTCGGCAACTGATTCTGCAGTTCATCGGTGAGGCAGTGATCATTACCATATTCTCCCTGCTGATCGGGATCGTGCTCGCCATTATAACCTTGCCGATGTTCAATGAATTTGCCGGAAAACAACTTGCGATGAGGCCTGACGGATTTATGGGCCTGGTCGTTCTTGCCCTGGTCATCGTCATCGGCCTGATGGCTGGCAGTTATCCCGCGTTTGTCCTTTCCGGGTTCCGGCCAATCGCGATTCTTAAGGGCAACGTCAAATCCGGGGACAATAAACAAACAATCCGCAAAGTCCTGGTCGGGATTCAGCTGGTGCTTTCCATTTTCCTGATTGCCAGCACGCTGCTCATGCACCGCCAGCTCAATTACCTCCAAAGCAAGAACCTGGGTTTTTCACGCGACCAACTCGCCGTTGTTCAGTTGAATGTGACTAGAAGCGGCCGCATGCGTGAACGGATCGTCGCCGGGTTCGAAAAGGCAGAACAGTTCAAAGATGAGCTCTCGAAATCACGCGGTATAGTCGAGGTATGCGCCTCGTCCCACGATTTCGGCAATGGTGATTGGACAAATGTTGGCTACACCGATGATAAAGGGGTATACAGAACGTTTTTCGTAAACACGATCGATGACGACTATATTCCGGCAATGAAAATTGAACTCGCTGCCGGACGGAATTTTTCTGATGCCAATCCTGCAGACCGAACACGGTCTATTATAGTCAATGAGGCTTTTGTTCGCGAGTACGGATGGAAGGAGCCGCTCGGGCAGCGGATCCCCGGAAAGAATTTTGTAGAGCACGAAGTAGTTGGAGTCGTGAAGGATTTCAATTATGCCTCATTGTATACAAAAGTTCAACCGCTTGTCATGGCGTTGAATCCGTCCGTACCTTTCAGCGGCATTGAAAATATCAATTTCAACAATTCGCCGATGCCTAAATTATTGATCCGCATGAGGGCGGGTCAAATCGTTCCAACGCTCGAAGAGGTGAAAACCGTTTGGGATAAATTGACCGGTGGTGAAGAGTTTGCTTTTTCGTTTGTCGATGAAGCGCTTGCAAGGCAATACCGGAACGACCAAAACCTCGGTCGCATTGTTCGGGCGGCATCGTTGCTGGCGATCATCATCGGGAGCCTTGGGCTGTATGGTCTTGCGTCTCTGGCGCTCCAGAACCGGACGAAGGAAATCAGCATCCGAAAAGTTTTCGGTGCTTCCCAGCAATCGCTTTTGTTTCTGCTTTCCAAGGAGTATCTCGTTTTGATTCTCGTATCGGTGATTTTGTCCGTTCCGGCGACGGTGTTTTTAATGAGCAAGTGGTTGACGACATTCGAATACCGCGTGCGTATTGGAGCGGACATTTTCCTGATGGCGGGCGCGATTTCGCTCCTGATCGCATTTGTAACAATCAGCTACCAGATTTTGAAGACTGCCTGGACTCAACCCGCGGAAACTCTGAAGTACGAGTAATTAGGCCTTCTTAATGCGGACCCGCTGTATCCCCGTACCGGCTTTTACCGGATCGCGCATTTCGATTGAGGTGATGGTGCCCTCGACGCCCATAACCTGATCGACTTTACCGGCTGGAACCGTTACGCTGGTTGTAGCTGCGATGGTGTCTTTGATCGCAATCACGTGCTGGCCTTCGGTCAACGTTTCATCGGATTTCAGGCGAATTGTCGCTTCCACTTCGCGGCCGGCGAGGTAGTCGTTGAAATTTGTGATTAACGCGTGATGAAGTTCCATGGCTTACGTTTTTCAGCTTGTGGGTAAAAATCCGTTCCAA
>DASPNN010000548.1:0-15183 GCA_035626495.1 Chryseosolibacter sp. | reverse complement strand
GCCTTTTCGATCGCCTGTTTCAAGGCATCCACACGTGAGGTCTGTCCTACCCCGCTTGCCAGCAATTGACCATCCACGGCAAGTACGATCGTATTGGACTTGGTGTGTTTGCAGATCTTACTGGCAAACAGCAACGCCGTTACCTGCGCGTCGGTTGGAGCTTTTTGTGTTACAACCTTCAAATCCTGACGTGCGTCCGTCTTCAGATCCAGGTCCTGTTCAATGACGCCGTTCAGAATGCTCTTGAACTGAATGGTCTCTTTCAGACTTTTTTTCTGTAAAAGGATCATCCGGTTCTTTTTCGAGCGCAGCAGTTCCAGGGCGTCCCTGTCGTAAGCGGGGGCAATGAGTATTTCGAAAAACAGCTTGTTGATCTCGCCGGCTGCCGCAAGGTCGATGGGCTGGTTGGTAGCCAGGACCCCGCCGAATGCCGAGATGGTATCGGCCGCAAATGCTTTCAAGTACGCCTCGCAGACGGATTTACCCGTGGCAACGCCGCATGCGTTCGTATGCTTTATGATCACAAAGGCGTTTTCCCCATCAAATTCCTTCACCAGATTTACGGCCGCATCGACATCGACCAGGTTGTTGTATGAAAGCTCCTTACCATTGAGCTGCTCAAACAATCCTTCGAGGTCGCCATAGTAGCGGGCTTGCTGATGCGGGTTCTCTCCATAGCGCAGCTCGCGTCCATTGCCGTAGCTCCTTTTAAAAACGGGCAGTTTGAATTCGGTATTGAAATAATTGAAGATGGCCGAGTCGTAGTGCGAGGTGACATCGAATGCCATTGCCGCAAACCGTTTTCTGTCTCCCAGCCCAGAGCTGCAGTCTTGTTGCTCCAGCAATTCCAGCAGCGCAGCGTACTGTGTCCGCGAGGAAACGATCAAAACATCGTTAAAATTTTTCGCGGCCGCACGTATCAGGGAAATGCCTCCGATATCAATCTTTTCAATAATATCCTCTTCACTGCCACCCCGGGCCACGGTTTCTTCGAAAGGGTACAGGTCTACAATCACCAGGTCGATCGGACCGATGTTGAACTGATCAGCCTGTTGACGGTCGCCTGCATCGTCGCGGCGAAAAAGAATTCCGCCAAAGACTGCCGGATGCAACGTTTTGACACGACCCCCGAAAATTGAAGGATAGCCGGTTAGTTGCTCCACTGGGGTGACCGGGTAGCCGAGCTTGGTGATGAAATCCTGCGTTCCACCCGTCGAGATAAGCTCCACACCCGCCTGGGCGAGCTTGTGAATGATCGGGTCGAGATTGTCTTTGTAAAAAACAGAAATTAACGCGCGTGAAATTCGTTGGTTGCCCATGTTGGATGTATGTCGGAAATATTATTGGGTCAGCTTTGGCCGCTTATGTAGTCGCTTTCCTCGTATTGCTCGAACTCGATCGTGAATTCATCGGCATCCATATAAGCCGGGAAGCGGTCGCGGAAAGCCTGAAGTGAATTGGCGCTTAATTCCACCGTGCGACTCTGGTCCATTCCTTCGTTGCTGTAGATCGCTTCCCCTTTCGGACTAACTACGGCGGAGTTGCCGTTGTACTCGATGCCGTTCCCATCCTGACCGATCCGGTTAACGCCTACTACATAACTCAGATTTTCAATCGCGCGCGCTTTCAGTAATGTATTCCAGGCTTCGGTACGGGCCGTCGGCCAGTTGGCCACATAGACCATCAGGTCATAAGACATTTTCCTGTTTGCAAAATCCCACCGGTTGCGACTCCATACCGGGAAGCGCAGGTCATAACAGATCAGGGGACAGATCCGCCACCCTTTCCACGAACCGATCAGCAAACTCTCACCGGGTGTATAAGTCTTGTGCTCGCCCGACATTCGGAAGAGATGCCGCTTGTCATAAGTCTTGAAATTTCCCCCTGGCTCCATCCAGAGCAGCCGGTTGTAGTATCGCTCATGCACGGTGACGATGTAGCTGCCCAGGATTAGGGCGCCCGTCTGATCGGCCATCTGCTTCATCCACTTGAATGTACGCATGTTCATGTGTTCGGCCAGCCGACCCGCCGACATTGAAAAACCAGTCGTAAACATCTCGGGCAGAACAATAACGTCAGTCGTATTGCCGATCTGCCAGATCTTCTCTTCAAACATCGCAAGGTTGGCTTCGGTATCTTCCCAATGCAAGTCCGACTGGACGAGCGTGATTTTTAAGTCCTGCATAAGTGCGGTAGTGGTTTGCCGCCGCCGAAGGGGCCGGTGACGGGTCCGCAAAGAAACGCAAAGGGGGCCAAAATGTCTAAGAAAAATTATACTTGTCCGCCGCTGGACCGGATTTCAAATCAAAATCACAATTTCCGCAGGATTTCACACGCCCGCTCCAATGTATCCTCTCTTTTCGCAAAGCAAAACCGCAGCAACCGGTTATCCGTCCGGTCCTTGTAAAAGACCGAAAGCGGTATCGCGGCAACCTTTGCGGTCCTGGTTAGCTCCTCGGCCATATCGAGGTCGCTTTTACTGCTAATGCGCGAATAGGACAGAACCTGAAAATACGATCCCCGGCAGGGAAGCACTTCGAAGGACGACCCCTGGAGCCGGTTGACAAAGAAATCACGCTTTTTCTGGTAAAACGAACTCAAGCCCGTCAGGTGAGTTGGATCCTGCATATATTCAGCGAGCGCCCATTGCAAGGGTGTATTTACACTGAAGACAATAAACTGGTGAGTTTTCCGGATCTCTTTTGAAAGCGCAGGCGGGGCGACCGCATACCCGCACTTCCACCCCGTTGCATGGAAACTTTTTCCAAACGAAAACACCGCCACGCCCCTGCGCGCAAGTCCGGGATAAGCGAGGATGCTGCGGTGAACCGCCTGGTCGTACACCAGTCGCTCATATACTTCGTCACTGATCACAATGAGCCCGTTTTTTTCCGCTATCGTTTCCAGCCTTTTGAGGTCTGAATCGCTGAGCACACTGCCGCTCGGGTTATGCGGGGTGTTGATCATGATCATCCGGGTACGTGGCGAGACTGCCCGTTCCACCTGGTCCCAATCGACCGAGAACTCCGGATACACCAGGTTGATATGAACGGGAACTCCTCCGTTCAGCCGGATGGCAGGCTCATAGGAATCGTACGAAGGATCGAAGACGATCACCTCATCACCCGCCCGGACAAAGGCGGCGATCGCGGCAAATATTGCCTCGGTTGCACCGGCGGTAATAGTGATTTCGGTTTCCGGATCGGCAACGCAATCATAACTTTCCCGCATCACGTTGGCGATTGCCTCCCGCAGTGCCAGCAAGCCAGGCATCGGGGCATATTGGTTGTGGCCCTCCAACATGTATTTATAAACCAGATTGATCAGCTTCTCGTCGATGCGAAAATCCGGGAAGCCTTGCGACAGGTTGATCGCACCATGTTCAAGCGCCATTTTCGACATGACGGCAAAAATGGAAGTGCCTACTTCCGGAAGCCGGGACGGGAAGGTTTGCATGGTGTGCCGGTTTTTGGGGTCACTTTCGTAAAGGAGCGGTGATGCGGTATTCCGTGTCAACTTTTCCTTTGGAAATATCCGTTAGCTTGCCCTTGAGCAATCGTTTCTTCAGCGGTGTGAGGTAGTCGACGAAAAGTTTTCCTTCAATATGATCGTACTCGTGCTGGATGATCCGCGCCTTCATTCCATCGTAAGTTTCCTCATGCTGATTCCATTGCTCGTCATAGTAGCGGATTACGAGCTGTTCCTTCCGGCTGATCTTTTCGCGGATATTGGGAATACTCAGGCATCCCTCCTCGAATTCCCAGGGCGCCCCTTCTTCTTTTACGATCACCGGGTTGATAAAAGCTTTTTTGAAATCGAGCATATCCGGCTCGTCTTCCAGTCCGGAGCCATCCACAACAAACAAACGCATGCTTTTGCCGATCTGCGGGGCTGCCAGGCCGATGCCGCTTGCTGCATGCATGGTATCCATCATATCGGAGATCAATTGCTGAAGGTCGGTGCCGCGCTCAATTTCTTTCGCCCGCTGCCGCAATACCGGGTCACCATACATTACTATTGGATAAATCATTGCGCTAAGTTAATACGGTTGCTCAAGTTTACCCGCAAAACGTTAAAATTCATGCCCCTGCCGAAGATTGATAGGCTTACCGTCTGGCTGCCATGAAGGACTGCAGGATGATCGCTGCGCTGACCTTGTCGACGTTGCCTTTGACCTGCCGGTCTTTTTTTCGCATACCTCCTTCTATCAATGCCCGCTGGGCTATGCTACTGGTAAAACGCTCGTCGGCGAGATGAACAGGCTTGAGCGGAAAGACGGTCTTAAGTTCGGCAACAAAATTTCTCACAAGCGGGGCGATCTCTGAATCTTCGTTCTTAAGGGTCTTAGGCATACCCACCACGAACTCATCGACGGTTTCTTTATCAAGATATTTTCGCAGGAACGACAGCAGATCGTCGGTCGCCACCGTTTCAAGCGGGGTGGCAATGATTCGCAACGGATCAGTTACTGCAATTCCGGTACGTTTCCTACCATAGTCAATTGCCAGGACACGTCCCATAAAAAAAAATTGTGATCAATTCAATTTGGTTCTTTCAAAGAAGGCGGCGCGCACTTTGTTTTCAATGTTCATCGCCTTTGGAAACAGGATCTCGTTTTCGATCCGCGCGTGAGTCATCAGACTTTTTTCGAAGTCCTTCAGCTCGTGATACATGACCCGGATATGCAGGGGTGTGTTGGGAAGCAAATGATAATCGCGGGTGATTTTCCGGATACCTTCCATTTCGTCATCGTGCGCTTCGTGGTCCATCGCGAACTTTTTTACGGAATTTTTCTCCATGAGATAATAAAGCTTTGACGGCGAGTAATCTCCTTTGGAAGCGCGTTCCAGCACCTGAATATAATTGAATAAGGTATCTTCCTCTTCGTAAATGTGCTCGATAAAATCCTCGACGAAAAGGGGGAAGACAAGCTTTAGGTCGCGCTCGACCGCCAGGTAATCGGCGTGCTTTGCCTTGAAACTCTCTACCAGGCGTGCGATGTAGGGAAGCTTGTGCTTGATGAAAATGAAATGGGAATGCTTAAGGTATTCGATGATCAGGTCAACCGGGTAACCGATCAATGGCAAGTCGGCAGCCTGAACGTGCGTGGGGGCCTCAAGCTCCTTTACTACCTGGTCGGTTTTCAACCCCTTCTGTTTGCAAACCTCCTCGAGGGTGCATTCGGAGTATTCGTAGAACCTGATGCCGAAAAAGAATAGAACGTACGCGTGGACATAATTCCGATCCACCAGCTCTGCAATGCGAATGTCCTTCAGCGCAACTTTGCTCATAAACTAATCATTGTAAATATATGCAGAACCATCTGGAAAAAGTATAAAAATCCCTGCCAAAACAATGCGCCAACAGACGAAATACCACTGATTTACCTGGTTTTTCCAAATGTTTCTGCGCCCCGGGGGGACGGGGTGTAGAAATTTTACCAAAAATCCTCAGCCAACAATTATTTTAGCGGTCCGTTAAATCGGTTATCTAAGAAGGAGAATATATGAGTGAGAATTCAAAATATCAGGTTCGGCTGCCGATCGTTCTTTGCCTTGGCCTTGCTGCCGGGATCTTTGTCGGGGCGACCCTGAATCCAGGGAAACGATCTTCCGATGTCAATCAGGATGTTCAGAAACTGCGCGACGTCCTCAGTCAGATCAAGGAGGAGTATGTGGATACCGTCAATACCGCTAGGCTCGTCGACGATGCCATCCAGCATCTGCTCAATAAGCTCGATCCGCATTCGTCCTACATACCGGCATCCGATCGGCTCGTGGCCAACGAGGACCTCCGCGGAAACTTTGATGGGATCGGTATCGAATTCAACATCTTTAACGACACGATTGTCGTCGTAACGCCGCTGAGCGGCGGGCCGTCTGAAGCGCTTGGCGTACTCTCCGGTGACAAGATCATCAAAGTGGACGGAAAAAACGTTGCAGGGATCGGCGTGTCTACCAATGATGTCACGCGCATGTTAAAGGGTCCGAAAGGAACTGAAGTGAAAGTGACCATTCAGCGCGGGTCCAAACAAATTGAATACAACATCATCCGGGATAAGATTCCACAATACTCCGTCGATGTGGCTTACATGGTTGATCATGAAACGGGGTACATCAAGGTAAACCGGTTTTCGGCAACGACCTTCGATGAATTCAAAACATCGATGAAGGAACTCAAGGGAAAAGGAATGAAGAAACTTATCCTTGACCTGCAGGGCAACCCGGGCGGGTACATGAACATGGCCATCGAAATGGCCGATGAATTCCTCCCGGACGGCAAGAAGATCGTGTCGCAGAAAGGCAAGGATAAAAAGTACAACGCCGAAGCTTTCGCAACCGACCGTGGCGATTTTGAATCCGGCGACCTGATCGTGCTCGTCAATGAAGGAAGCGCTTCTGCGTCCGAAATTCTCGCCGGCGCTTTGCAGGACAACGACCGCGGACTGCTGGTCGGAAGACGGAGCTTTGGCAAGGGACTGGTTCAGTCGCCGTTTGAACTGAGTGACGGCTCCGAATTAAGGCTTACAATTTCACGATACTACACGCCGAGCGGCAGATCCATTCAGAAACCATATGAAGATGGCGAAGAATATTCACGCGACATCATCAGCCGGTACAACCATGGTGAGTTCTTCCACGCCGACAGCATCCGGTTCAATGATTCCCTGAAATACCTCACCCTGAACGGGAGGACCGTTTACGGCGGAGGTGGCATCATGCCCGATTATTTTGTCCCCCTCGATACGACTTTGAACAGTCATTACCTCAATGAGCTCTACACCTCGACAGCCATCCAGGAATATACCTTTAATTATGCGGAAAAAAATAAGGAGCAGCTGGAGACCAAAGGCTTCGACTGGTTCCTGAAAAATTTCCAGGTTAATGACGCCATGTTGAGCGAGCTGGCAAAAGTCGGGGAACGGAATAACGTCCGCGCCGACAGGAAGGAGCTCACTTTAAAAAAGAAACTGTTTCAAATACACGTTAAGGCGCAGATCGCACGGAAGATCTGGGGCAACAAGGGATTTTATCCTGTCTTTAACGAAACCAATGAGGTGTTCATGCAGGCCCTCAAGCTCGTTGAAAAAATTCCAGAGATCAACCGCAACAAGATGTAAAAATGGGAAGATCCCGGTCGCGAACCGGGATCTGTTTTTTCCGGTGCAGGACATTTGCTGGAATTAGTATTTTTGGAGACTAAACAACCCATATGTATTACCATCGACTTGGTCAAATACCCGCCAAACGACATACGCAGTTCCGGCAACCCGACGGCTCATTGTACAAAGAAGAGCTCGTGAGCTCCGAAGGATTTTCGGGGATCTACTCGATTCTCTACCACATCCATCCTCCAACGAAGATCAAAACACTCAAAGATCCTGTGAAATATGGCCCGCGCAAGATCGAAGAGTACGGGCTGCGTCAAACCCACCTGAATACCTCGAAAGTCACCACCACGGGCGATGACTATTTGACGGCGCGTAAAGTTCTGCTGATGAACAGCGATTGCAGCATTTCCATCTGTTCACCGAAGCAGCGCCGGATGGATTACTATTACAAAAACGCTGAAGGAGACGAAGTTCTTTTCATTCACGACGGCAACGGCGTGTTGCTGTCACAATTTGGCAGGCTGCAGATAAAAAAAGGAGACTATGTTGTTATTCCAAGAACAGTAATCTACAAGCTCGAATTCGATGACGGCCCGCTTCGTTTGCTGATCGTCGAGTCCGCATCACCCGTGGAGACAGTGAAACGATATCGCAACCAACTGGGGCAATTGCTGGAGCATTCTCCATATTGCGAGCGCGACATTCGTCCCCCCCACGAGCTCGTCACCGAGTCGGAGCCGGGCGAATACATCGTTAAGATAAAAAAGCAGGGATACCTTCACCAATATATATACAGTCACAGTCCGCTCGATCTTATTGGCTGGGATGGTTTTCTGTGGCCTTATGCATTTTCTATCCACGATTTCGAACCGATTACAGGACGTATTCACCAGCCACCGCCGGTACATCAGACATTCCAGGCACATAACTTCGTCATCTGCTCCTTCGTGCCGCGGCTGTTTGATTATCACCCGTTGGCAATTCCTGCGCCCTATAATCACAGCAACATCGATAGCGATGAGGTTTTGTATTACGCGGAAGGGGATTTCATGAGCCGCCGCGGAATCGAGCGTGGATCTTTTACCCTTCACCCAGGTGGTTTGCCGCATGGTCCGCATCCGGGCACGGTCGAGAAGAGTATCGGCGCGAAGGAAACACACGAGCTGGCCGTGATGATTGATACGTTCCGGCCGCTGTACCTGACAAGTGATGGAATGGAATACCTTGATAAAAAGTATCCGATGAGCTGGACGGAGGAGGGAAGTGCCCCGTTCAACGAAGTCAATACCCCATAGGGGTTATTATTAAAACAGAATTCAGGTCACTTAGAATATCAATGACTAAAATTTCCCACACCATCCAGATCCGCTGGGCCGACATCGATGCAAACAGACACCTTCGACACTCAGTGTATTACGATTATGGAGCTGCAATGCGCATGCAGGTTCTCAGTGAGCGAGGGCTCACCATTCGAAAGTTGGAAGAATTCAATATCGGACCAGTCCTTTTCCGGGAAGAGGCCGTATTCAAACGCGAGATTGTTTACGAAGACCCGCTGACGTTAACCCTGGAGCTTGTCAAAACCACCGAAGATTTCGGACGGTGGAGCTTGCGGCACTATTTCATGAAAGGGGATGTGGTTGCGGCGATCCTCAACATCGATGGCGCATGGATCGATCTGACCAAGCGCAAGCTCGCGCCGGCAAACGATTTCATCAAAAATATTTTCGCCGACTTTCCAAAGTCGGTCGATTTCCAAATGATCGTTCCTGAAAAGAAAACTGTATGAACCGTCTGATCGACCTGAGCCATGACATCGAGCATGGGATGATCACTTACAAGGGGCTGCCTGCACCGGTTGTGTGCGATTATCTGAGCCGTGAAAACTCCCGCGCGATATATGAGGAGGGGACCGAGTTTCAAATAGGCCGGATCGACATGGTCGCCAACACCGGCACATATGTGGATTGCCCGTTTCACCGCTATGCCGACGGCAAGGACCTGAGCCAGGTTGCACTTGAGCGATTCGCCAATATCCCGGGCGTTGTGGTACGGGCTGATTATCGCAAAGGTATTGAAGTCGGCAGAAAATATTTTGAGGACATCGATGTGAAGGGCCGGGCGGTACTGGTCAATACGAATTGGAGCGATTTCTGGCGGACCGACGCCTATTTTGAAAATCATCCTTTTCTTACCGAAGAGGCGGCGACTTTCCTGCGTGACCGTGGTGCGCTCATGGTCGGGATTGACTCGCACAACATCGATGATACAAGGACCCGCCGCCGCCCGGTTCATACGACGCTGCTCAAAGCGGAGATCCTCATTGTGGAACACATGTGCAACCTCGCAGCGCTCCCGGGATCTGGATTCTCGTTCAACGCCGTTCCTCCCAAATTCAAAGGCGTGGGTACTTTTCCGGTTCGCGCGTACGCCGAGCTTCGATAGTCATGTCAATGACTTCAGGACCCACTCCTCGATGACACGCGGGTAGTGTTTGTATTCGAGCTGGTGAACGCAATTCGCAATATCGCCGGCTGAATGACCAGCCTCCACCGGGCAAGCTGTCTGGAATAAAACTTTGCCTTCATCATACTTTTCGTTGACAAGGTGAATCGTGATGCCGGTTTGTGTTTCGCGCGCGAGCTTTACAGCTTCATGCACTTTGGAGCCATACATTCCTTTGCCACCGAATTTCGGCAACAATGCCGGGTGAATATTAATGATGCGATCGGGGTAAGCGCGTACCAGGTAATCGGGAACCAGCCAGAGAAAGCCAGCAAGAACGATGTGGCTAATCTGTTTTTCCCCAAGGCGGGGAAGAAATTGTTCCGGTGCGCTGAATTCATCGCGCGTGAAGACGTGACTTGGGATACCGAAGTTTTCGGCGCGTTTCAAGGCAAAGGCGTTCGGGTTATTTGACAGGAGCAGCGAAACTTCGATCGAATCGTGCTTGGAGAAATAGCGCATGATGTTTTCTGCGTTTGTGCCGCTGCCTGACGCGAAAATGGCGATCCGGGATTGTTTCATGGTGCGCGATCAGCCGGCAAAGAACGAAAAGAATTCCGGTTCCGGAAAATTCGTTGTTAAACTATTTCATCTGCCGAAAAAAGGCCAGGCTCAGGATACCCAGAAGCATAATGAATTTACAAAAGCTGCTCAGCCACGCAAAATCTTTTCGTGTGTCGGCGCGAACGAGTCGGAACAATAGCCACGACAAGGGCAACAGTAGGAAGACGCCGATGTAAATGACTGGAAGGTTGATGAAGAAAAAATTGAGCATGAAGACCGTGGACGTAAAGACCAGCAGCAGGCCATACAGGAAAAACTTAGTCCTGCGGATCCCCCAAACGATGGGAAGCGTTTTGCAGCCAAAGGTATCGTCGCCTTTGAGGTCCTCCATATCCTTGATGATCTCCCGGATGAAAGTCATGAAAAATGCAAACGTCGCGTAGCTTACGATCAGCAAGTTGCCGGTGGTGTAAAGCGCGTCAACCATCAGGATTGCGATGGCGGTGAGCAGGGCGACGACCACGTTGCCGATCAATGGGTGTCGCTTCAGATCGTTGGAATACCACCACAACAAAAATACCGATCCGAAGTTAATGGCACCGATCCGCCAGTTGAGGATAAGGCCCAACAGGATTCCCGAGATGGAAAGGACCGTGTGAAATAAGAGCGCATAACGGCGTGTGATTCCCTTGCCGATGACAACTCGCTCGGGCTTATTGACCAGGTCGATCTTGATATCGTAATAATCGTTGATGATGTATCCGCCTGCGGCGATGAGCACCGTGGAGCTGCTGAGTAACAACAGGCGCCAGTCGAAGATCGTGTACGTGCCGATGATCATGGCCGCGGTAAAGTACTGCGACAAGGCAATGATGAACAGGTTCCAGGCCCTGGTCAATCGCAGAAATGCGACCAGAAATCTTTGTTGTAAAGGCGGGCTCATCATCATGCTGGATGCAAAAATAGTGAGCCCACGTCATTTACAACCCGAAACGAGCGGAATGTTTCCTTAAGCCGCCGCTTTTTCCTTCAATCAGAACCTGATTGAAACCATTCCGATGAAATTCCGGCCCGCTTGAGGGTAATAATAGTTTTCGCGATGCTCCTCGCCCGCATAGAGGTATGCCCAGGTATACCCGTTGGACTCATACTTTTCATCTATTATGTTGTTGATCAGCAGGCTGAAATTCACCTCACGCACGAATCCAGGTCGCCACGCATAAGTCAGGCGCACATCATTGACAAAATACGGATCAATGACCCGGTTGTTGTTGGACGTATTATCGAGATACTGCTTGCCGACATATTTTGACAGCAAGGCGATTTCTGTTCCAACCACTGGGCGAAAAGCCAGTTGTGAACCGACGATGACCCCGGGCGAAAATGAGATATCGGTATTCTTATAGGTGGTCGCGACGGCCGTGTAATCTTCGTATTCGATCAGTACGTCTTTAAAAGAATCGATCTTGTTACGGCTCAGTGTCAGGTTTGCATTCCAATGAAGCTGGTTCGAGATCTTAAGGTTCCCTTCGAGCTCGATCCCGGTACGGTAGCTTTTGCCTGCGTTCGTTCGCTGAAAGGCGCCGACGTCGTTCAGCTCCCCGGTCAGAACGAGCTGGTTTTTGTATTGCATCAGGTAATAATTTGCATTCAGTTGAAAATTCCCTCCGGTTCTGCGGTAGCCTGCCTCGATATTATGCAGGGTTTCATGTTCCGGGTCAGGCGATGAAAGGAAGTCATCGCGCAGCGGTTCGCGGTTTGCAATGGCGTAAGAGGCATACAACGCCTGGTTTTCGCTTACCCGGTACGTTGCGCCGGCCTTTGGATTGAAAAAACTGAAATTCTTGCCGATGTCCAATTCCGACCGGTCATTGTCAATTCCGTTCGCCTCGTAGCTTACGCCGCGGTATTGCAAATCGAGGAACAGGTTGAGTTTTGCCGATAGATCATAATTGATTTTCACGTACGTATTGAAGTCGCGTTTGTCGCCGTTGTTGAAATAGTACCGGTAGCCAGTCGCCACGGGTGATATCTCCGCCCAAATAAGCTCCCCGAAATGGTCGCCGTCGTAGCGATTCCATCCGCCGCCCCAGATTGCCGTCCACTTCCCCTGGTCGACATTGACCGAATAGGTGAAGCCGTAGAAATCATTGTCGAGCCAGCGGCGGCGCACGAGGTCGGTCGTGGCAACGGTGTCGTTATCGGAAGGATCGCCATCGTCGTCGAGTACGTAGTCGGGCAGCCCGTAGTCGGCAAACGCCGCGTCATACTTGTACTCCTCGTAGTAGCCTTTTCCGGGTGTATAATGGAGGGCGGCGTTTGCGGAGATGCGCTGATTGATCTTTTGCGAGAAATGCAGCTGGTAATTGTCCTGCTGGTAATCGTCGACCTGGTTTTCGTACGTGTAGAGATTGAATGTCCGGCTATCGGAGGTGAACAGGTTTTCCGCCTGCTCCTCGTTCCATCCTTCGTTGACGACCGTCATTTCCATTTGCTCCTGGTTGTTGTTCAGCCGTGATTCGGGAACCCCATACCATGCCTGATAGGTGCGTTCGGTTCCGCCGAAAACGACCGCCTTCAGGATCGTGCCCTTGTCGTAAAACCCGCCGGAAAAATAATATGAGGCGAGGTCGGAAAAACCGCGGTCGATAAAGCCATCGGATTTGATCCGGGATACCCGGCCTTCGACGATCCAATGCTCGTTGATCAATCCGCTGCCGAAGAGCAGGGAATGCCTGCGCGTATCGAACGATCCGAATGCGTTTATGGATTCGGCGTACGCCTGGTCGTTTCGTGTGTTGGTTTGGACGTTGATCGTTCCACCGAACGCTCCGGCGCCGTTCGTGGAGGTTCCGACACCACGCTGGATCTGGATGCTTTGTGCGGAGGAGGCGATGTCCGGTATGTCAACCCAGAATGTGCCAAGAGATTCGGCATCATTGTACGGAATCCCATTGATGGTGACATTTACGCGCGTCGGGTCGCTCCCACGGATGCGAATGCCCGTGTATCCGATCCCCGTGCCGGCATCCGAAGTCGTAACAACTGATGGAGTCCAGTTAAGCAGGAACGGAACATCTTGTCCGAAGTTCTGTTTCTGAAGTGCCTCTTTCTGAATTGTGGTGAAGGTGGTTGGCGTTTTTTCTGATGACCTTGTCGCAGTGACGACGATTTCATCAGTGATCGTTGATGAGGCATTCAGCCTGATGTTGATCGACGAGTTTTCCCGAAGCGCGACCTTTCCGGAGGTGCTTTTCTCATAACCGACATACGAAACCGTGACCTCATAGTCGCCGGCCGGTATTTTTTCGAATCGGAACTGCCCCGATTGATCGGACACAGAGAATTTGTGCAGCGGCTCGAGTCTCACAGTCGCGCCCGGAAGCGTCTGGTTGGTTTGGGCGTCTCTGACCTCGCCCGACAAGGTGAACTGACCATGGCTTGAAATTGAGATTGCCAGGCCGATCACGGTGATCAAAAATTTAGACATTTTTTTTGTTGGTTTAAACCCGCAACGCATCAGGGGAATGCGAAGCATATGTTTAACCTTGCCGCCAATTGGCGACTTGCCTTCCCTTCGGCCGCATTACCGGCATCAGGTTCAATGGGTATAATCTCAGCCCGTTTGTGATTAAGGCACCCCTAAAGTATTGAGGAGGCAAAGGTATGGCGACCGTGCGCCATTCGCAAATTTTGCCGGTTTATTTCTTATTGCGTCGGAGCCAATTCACTACTTTTGAAACCATGTATAAAGCCACCGTCAATAAAAAATCGTTTGAAATCCAGCCCGATGAAAACGGCTTCCTTGTCGACAATGAACGGCTGGAATGGGACCTTCAAAACCTTGGCGGCGGACATTTTCACGTGCTCTTTAAGCAAAAAAGTTATCGTGCCGAGCTGGTGAAGGCAGACCCGGCGACGAAAACATTTTCGATCAAAGTCAATGGGCGCATTTACGCAGTGGAATTGAAAGACCGGTTCGATCTTCTCCTCGAAAAGATGGGAATGAACGCGTCGTCGGCCGGAAAGGTGAATAATATCAAAGCCCCCATGCCCGGCCTCATCATCGACCTGAAGGTGAAAGAAGGAGACAAGGTTACCACTGGCGACCCATTGCTGATCCTTGAAGCCATGAAGATGGAAAACATAATAAAATCCCCCGGTGAAGCGGTCGTTAAATCCGTCAGGATCAAAAAGGGCGACAGCGTTGAAAAAAATCAGGTGCTCATAGAATTTTGACCCTTCGTATTTTTATTACTTCCCTATATTTGCACCGGCCTGTGTAAAGCCGAAACTAAGGTCCGTGTGTGAATAGCTAAATGTGTTGAGTGGCGGAGCCGGCCTTGCGATTTACACCTGATCATAGCATAACGTCCGCGATCCGGGCGATTCATGTGAAGAGGATTCAAGCAGCGGCCTGCGATAACGAAACAAACTCAATGAAATACAAACGCATCCTACTGAAATTAAGCGGTGAAGCCCTGCAGGGGACCACAAAAAATACGAACATCAGTCCTACGGTGCTGGAACAATATTGCGAGGAAATTCGCGCGGTGAAAGAACAGGGTGTGGAGATTGCGATCGTTATTGGCGGTGGCAACATCTTCCGGGGCGGCCAGACCGAAACACTTGGGATTGACCGCGTGCAGGGCGATTACATGGGCATGCTCGCAACCGTGATCAATGCGATGGCGCTGCAAAGCGCGCTCGAGCGCCACGGCATGTACACACGATTAATGGCAGGAATTAAGATGGAGCAGGTTTGCGAGCCATTCATCCGTCGCCGCGCAATCCGCCACCTCGAAAAAGGACGCATCGTGATATTCGGCGCCGGCATTGGGAACCCGTATTTCACGACAGACTCAACGGCCAGCTTAAGGGCCATCGAAACACAATGCAACGTTGTTCTGAAAGGAACGCGCGTCGATGGTGTATACTCGGCGGACCCTGAAAAAAATCCCGCAGCCACGCGTTATTCAACGCTGTCCTTTCAGGAGGCCTATGAAAAAGGATTGAATATCATGGACATGACCGCCTTCACACTTTGTATGGAGAACAAGCTC
>DASPNN010000547.1:0-2978 GCA_035626495.1 Chryseosolibacter sp. | reverse complement strand
GGTCGTTGATCAACATCTGGGCAATTGCGGAATCGAAGCAATTTTTGCCGCTGCGGATATTTTTGATTGCATGGTTCAAAATATCATCATTCATGTTACGCGAAATGTAACCCTCGAGCCCCAGCTCCATTGACATATTGAAAAAATCAAGGCTGAATTTTTCAGAGATGATCACCACTTTCACCGCCGGATCCTGCTCTTTAACGAATCGCGCCATTTCAAAGCCAGACATCCCTTTCAGGAAAGCATCGACAAAAATAACGTCCGTCCTAAGGTAGCCATAGATATTCAAACCTTCTTCGCCGGTGGCGACGGCGCCGGAAATCTCCATTCCATCCGCAAACTGCGATAACAGCGACCAGTTATTATGAAAGTTTCCGACTAAGAGGGTCTTGTATTTCTTCATCACTCGAAAATTGTTTTGTGTGCAGGATCATTGGCAGATTCAAGATGCCGCAGATCCTGTGACAAAGTTGGGCAGGAAACCGTTGCTGTTCCTACGGGATTTGCTGAAAAAATAAAAATACGATTACACGAGATAACGGGACCGCCAGCAATGGTGGGATATCGGTTTCGAGGATAATCGAGGCTGTTTCAGCCTCACAAACATACGGGAAATCAGGGAATCCCCTAGCGGCTATAATGTGGAAACACAATTGATACCGGTCCGGTTCTTACTCCAGAGATATGATATTCTTTTTGATCGCGTACTTGACAAGTTCTGCAGTGTTGCGCAATCCGAGTTTTTCGAGGATGTTCGCCTTGTGGGTTTCAACGGTTTTGGTGCTGATAAACAAAGAGTCGGCGACCTCCTGGTTTGTCTTACCGGATGCGATGAGTTCAAGAATTTCGTTTTCACGTTTGGTCAGGCCCTCAGCGATCTTGCGGTTGCGCTTTTTGCCGTCTTTTTCCCCGTGGTAAAAATCTTCAAACACCAGGTTTGTAATGGCGGTGTTAAAATACTTTTCGCCGCGGGATACAGCCCGGATGGCTGTCACGAGGGTTTCTTTGTCAACATCTTTCGGCAGATAACCATCGATGCCGCACTTGATCCCCATCGATACAAATTCTTTCTTTATTTCAGAGGAAATGATGATGACTTTGATGCCACTGTCCTGCTCCTTGATCCAGCGCGTTGCCTCCAGTCCTGTCATACCGCCCATGAGTATGTCCATAAGGATCACGTTTGGGTCGTAAAGCTTGAAACTGTTTACCGCATCTTCGCCGCTGGACAGGCCGCCAACAACCTGGATGCCCTCGACGTGACTCAGGATCGATGCGATCCCATCGCGGAGGATTGTATGATCATCAACCAGTAAAACTTTTATTTTGTCCATAGTCCTCAATCATCAATAAGTACAAAAAGCCCCCGTCTTAAACGTAAAGGTCTAAGATGTGGGCTCCTGTAATAAATATAGCGGTGTTATTGCTCTAAATCAATGGTAGCCCACAGGTTGTGTGCAAGTTTCTGGCTTATCGCTCCAGACTTTCAACATTATCTTTTATGATCATCGCAAGCATTTCGTGGCCGCAGTCCCGGATCGCCCCATTTTGACCGCAAATCGGCCCTCGGGATCTCCGCAATCCACCATCAAACATGATAAAAACATCCGAATCAGATAAAATCCCGACATCTATAATGAACTTAACGGCGAAATTTTCCGTAATTTATATGATAAAATAGAGGATTCGATTCTATTTCCCGGTCGTCGCAACCGAGCCCAACAAAAGCTGTGGCGGCCCAGCAGCTTTCGAATTTCGAAGGCTGGCACAGTTACTATGCGTCGGCACCGGCCGAGGCAACATGACTTAAAGTAGGATCGATGAATTTATTTAAAGTAGTTTGGTTTATCCGTTCGGCTGGGTCCCAGTCACACCCTTCAGGTCAAGCCTCTTGTAACCTGATCAACTTCGGCAGCTTCCTGTTCATCCGCAACTGTATTGCAAAAATTGCAGTAATTACAGTCGCATTACCTGTAGCAGCTTCCTTGATACCTAATCCCGACCCACTATGAAAAGTGAACTGAAGATCCTTTTACTGGAGGACATTGCTGAAGAGGCTGTACTCATCGAGCGTGCGATACGCCGGGAACGCCTTCCGTCAGTCATAAAGCGGGTGGACACAAAAGGTGAATTTGAATCCGCCCTTGCGATCTTCCAGCCCGATGTGGTCTTGTCCGATCATATGCTTCCGCAGTTCAATTCGATTGAAGCCCTTAACCTATGCCGTAAGCACAATGCGGCGATTCCATTCATCCTCGTCACGGGCACCGTATCCGAGGAATTTGCGGTCACATGCCTGAAACAGGGTGCTGACGATTACGTGCTGAAGTCAAACCTGTCGCGCCTTCCGGCGGCGATCATGAATTCGCTGAATCAACGGGAGGCCGAGGAGCAAAAAAAAATGGCGGAAAACGAGTTGCGCGTCCAATATGAGCAAGTACGAAAATCGAACCTGGAATTGACGAAGATCAACAAAGAGCTGGACAGTTTCGTTTACAGTGTTTCCCATAACCTGCGCGAACCGCTTTCCTCGATCCTGGGCATCATTAACGTCGCCCGGCTTGAGCACAAGATTACGGATCCGCAATATTTCAACATGATCGAGGACAGCATACACAGGCTGGATCAAACGCTGAAAGACATTCTCGATTATTCGATGAACAACCGCAGCGAGATCCGGTTGGAAGCGCTTGACCTGAAACAATTGTTCTTTGAAAATTTTGAACGGTTGAAATACATGCCCGCCGCGGCCTCGATGGAAGTGGCTTTTGATGGCCCCGCGCACACCGCGTGTTATTCGGATAGATATCGGATAGAATTGATACTCCATAACCTGATCAGCAACGCCATCAAGTTCCATGATCATTCCAAAGAAAAAAGGTACATACACCTAAGCGTTACAACGCAAGATGTACTAACTATCATATTTTCCGATAACGGTCTGGGTATCAAGCGTGAGTATCTCCCGAAAATCT
>DASPNN010000546.1:0-3677 GCA_035626495.1 Chryseosolibacter sp. | reverse complement strand
TCATTCATGCCCGAAACGAGCTCCGTGCCGTTCACTTTCTGGCCGTCGGAGATCACAAAAATATGGCAAAGGTCGTCCGCCTGCAGCATCCCACTGAGCACTTCCCCCAAATGAACTCCATTTTTCGTTTCGCGAACGTTGATCTTTGCGATCTTGATGGAGGTCTTTTCGAAAAGGATCGCAGTGGATATGATGCTGTCATCGACCACTTTTGCTCCAATGATCTCGCCAGCGGTACTGCAACACATGATGTTCGAGTCGGGGTACTGGAGCCGCAGTTCCTGGTATCGTTGTGGATCCGGGATGATCGACCTGCCGCCAAAAGCAAGTACCAGCTGAGGTGGATTCGTAAAAGATGCCTTTTTTATCGGTATCCAGCCGTCGACTGAATTCCAGGACATTTGTTCGATAAGCATAGACTAAAGGGGTTTCCAACTATTTTTCCAAAGAGCCAAACCGAATGTAGCACTTTTTCGAGCGCTTTCATACCGGACCGGCCGCAAAAATGTGGAATCGACTGTTCCGCAACTGACTTGGCCGCCGACGCGGCTCGGTCAAGAGCGGCGGTCAGAAAGGTGAATGGTATCCCTTTCTTCGAATTTCTGTTGCACCCCGGATTGGACCCGGCCCAATGGCATTGGCGAGCGCTTGTTTCAATTACCAGAATTCTAAAACTCAACAGTTACGAACTCCGAACAATATGCCGAAGAATGAAACAAATTCCTGAAAAAGGTAGCAGTGAATTGGGAAATGGCCGGGACCTGAATACAGCTTACCGGGTCCTGCGGTCCGTGCTGCATACGCTTGAGATGTCTTGACGCCGGCTGAATCACTGCACCTGATCTTTCAGATTCCGATGAGCATCAAGGCATCTATGTTGATGGATGGCAGCTGGGGCCTCGTAACAGACTCAGTCGATGGATGAGTTTCTCACGAATGCGCGGATTTCGTTGACGATGATACCGTCCGCAGCCGGGTGAAGCTCCGGTTATGCAGGATTTTTTATATTTTCGCGCCGATGAAGGAGATCTTACGCGCCACCTGCCTGGTCCTGGTTTTGCTGGTAGACCAAGCCTGCCAACGGGCCACCGAAACACAACATCAGCACGATGCCGGTAATACGGTGAAAGCGGACACCATTAAGAAAAGTATTCCGAAGGAGATCCACGCCTCCGTATCGGGTGCACACTTCACGATTCGCTACCACGCGCCGGCTATCCGCGGACGTACCATCTGGGGTGGCCTGGTACCATATGGGGAGGTCTGGGTAACGGGTGCTCACTCGGCGACCACCGTGGAATTCGACCGCGACATCATGTTAAACGATCAAAGGATCGTTGCCGGAAAATACGCGCTCTTCACAATTCCCGACACGACAACCTGGACAGTGATCATTAACAGCAACTGGGACCAACATCTCGCTGACGAATACGATTCAAAGGATGATATCATACGCGCGCAGGTAACGCCATCGTATGCCGACAAGGCACAGGAGCGGCTGACCTATACGATCGCCGACAAGGGAAATTCCGAAGGCGTCATCGGGATATCCTGGGAAAAAATCCGGGTGGCCCTGCCGTTTCGGGTTCAATAAACGACGCCGTTTTTCGATGCCGTACCGATCGGGGGGGCGCGCCTTTATTTCAGAAATTGGCGGAGTGTTTCACACAACCCTTTAAAATCATTGCTCTTGTTGACAAATTGATTTGCACCAAGACTGCTGTATTCTTCAATGTCCTTCTGATTGATCGAGGTTGAGTACATGATGACCGGGACCGATTTCAGCTTCCGGTTCTTGCGCAGTTCCTGCAGGACGGTTTTGCCGTCCAGTATCGGCATGCGTATGTCGAGGAAAATGTAATCGGGCAAGAGCGTGTCGCGAAGAATATTCAACGCCTCTTTTGCATTGCGCGCCAGCAGACACTTAGCCAAGGGGTTAATCGTTTTAACCGCCCGGAAGAAAAAATCCAGGTCTTCCGGATCATCATCAATGTTCAACAACACCATATGCTCGCTTTTTAAGTTCGTTAATAAGTGTAGCAAGGATCTTACCAACCCCTGGCTACGAATTTAGGTGATTCACGGAAGGGAAACGCGCGTGCGCAACCGCATATTGCAGTTATTTGGCTTAATGACCACATGGTTGGTTGAAGCAACAAATCGCTGGTCGAATTGAACCGACGTTATAATTAAGATCGTTGTCGCTTATTTGAGAGCTTCATACAGCAGCTCAACCGGGTGTCGCGATATCCTTCCGGTGCCGTCCTTGATTTGGTGGCGACAGCTCGTACCCGTAGCGCCGATGATTACCGTCTCAGGTTGTTTCCTTACGGCAGGAAAAAGTACCAACTCTCCAATTTGCATCGACAAATCAAAGTGTTCCTTTTCATACCCGAATGATCCCGCCATTCCGCAGCATCCGGATGGAATCATATGGACGTTGTAACCGCCAAGCACCGTGAGTATTTTTTTCACATGCGTCAAGGATGATAACGCCTTCTGCTGGCAATGTCCGTGATATTTCACGACGCGATCCTGGTGCTTAAACAATCCGCGGTCGATGCGGCCGGCATCGAGCTCCTTGGAAAGAAACTCCTCAATCATCAGCGTATGATGAGATATTTTCAAAGCGGCATCCTTCTCCTCCCCGCGCAGCAGATCAGGATACTCATCCCGGAATGTCAGGATGGCCGAGGGTTCCACACCGATGAGGGGCGTTTCGTGCGAGATTTTGCCTTTGAAGACAGCGACATTTTTTCTGGCAAGCTCGCGGGCTTCGCGAAGCAAACCTTTGGAAAGAAAACTTCGGCCAGATTCGAAATGGTCGATAACTGTCACTTCATAACCGAGCTTGTCCAGCAGTTTGACGGTTGTAATTCCAATATCTGCCTCATTGTAGTTGAGAAGCTCATCGACAAAAAGGTATACGCGTTTAATCGGCTTCCGGGTTGTTGGTGTGAACTGTTTTTTTATCCAGGCTCGCCAGGACGTGCGTGAGATGTGGGGCATGCTTCGTCGCGGAGCAAATCCAATCAATGCCTTTGCCATGTTACCGAGGACTGAAGAGCCAAAGACAAGCCGGTAACCCCAAGGCAGGAAGTACGCGAGTTTCATGCCCGCCGCGAAGTTACCGATCAGGCGCGACCTGAGGGGTACTCCATGTTCCCTGTAATACTGGTACTGCCATTCCTGCTTGAGCTTCCCCATATCGACATTCGACGGACATTCCGATTTGCAGCCTTTGCAGCTCAGGCACAGGTCCATGACCTCTTTGATTTCCTCGTGTGCAAACGGGTTTGGCCTGGCGGACCTTGTCAACATCTCGCGGAGAATGTTGGCGCGCGCGCGCGTTGTATCTTTTTCGCTGCGGGTCGCCATGTAGCTCGGGCACATGGTGCCACCGCTCACGGCTGTCTTTCGGCAATCACCGGAGCCGTTGCATTGTTCAGCCGTTCGCAGAATGCCCATCGTGTCGGAGAAATCCAGCACGGTGTCGAATTCTCGCGTAACCTGATCTTCTTCGAACCTGAGAAAGGTATCCATCGGCGGTGTGTCAACGATCTTGCCGGGATTAAGGACATTGTACGGGTCCCAAACTTTCTTCAACTCGCGTATAAGCCTGTAGTTATGCTCTCCGATCATGTGGGGGATGAACTCCCCACGCAAACGCCCATCAC
>DASPNN010000545.1:0-6911 GCA_035626495.1 Chryseosolibacter sp. | reverse complement strand
AAAACAAATGAAGGATGACGGACTCGTCAATTATACCCCAGGCTATATGGACACGGGATACTTCCTCGAAAAATTTGCCGCCAAACAGGAAGACCGTTGGAACGGAGCGGGTAACTGGGAGCTAAACTATCCGCACAACGTGTATGAGATCCGTCTTGCAGACACCTACCTGATGGAAGCGGAAGCGCTTGTCCGGGCAAATACTAACCCCACGCGCGCGCAGGCGCTGCTCGATGCGGTACGTGCTCGCGTTGGATTGACGTCGGTTCCCGCAACGTTCGACAATATTCTTGCGGAACGCAGGCTCGAGCTCGCGGGAGAAGGGCATCGCTGGTTCGATCTTGTGCGGACTGGCCGCGCTGCAACGGCCCTTGCCTTCAAAGGTTTTGTGGCCGGCAAACATGAAGTGCTGCCCATACCGCTGTTGGAGCTGGAGAACACGAAGCTACTTCAAAGCAAAGAATATGGCGGTCCTCTTTAATCAATTATCAGAACACTGAAATATGAAATCCATGCGCAATATTATCAAGACCTGTTTACTGTTCGCCATCACGTCGACAGTGATGACAGGCTGCCAGCCTGAAGAGTTCGACGATTCAAATGGCATCGACAGCCCGGTGCTCACCCCGGCATTCACTGTCACACCTGTGGCGGGCGAAGTAAACACGTACGTGCTGAAGGCTGATACTGAAAATGTGCTCGACGTTCTCTGGGACCGCGGTGACGGGACCGGCCCTTCGCTCGGCAAGACAATCGACACTGTGTTTTATCCGGACGCCGGATCTTATACGATTGAACTCACTGCGATCGCACGCGGTGGCAAGCGGTACTCAACAACGCAGGAAGTCGTGGTTGCAACCTCCGATCCGGTTGCGGGAAACCTCGTGCGGGGCGGAAAAATGGAAGCTGGAGATGAAGACAAATGGACCAAGCTCGCGATCGGCGGAAATTCCGTCGCGTTCAACTTCACGAATGGAAAACTCGTCGCAACCGGGGGATCCTGGGGCCATTCGGGCGTTTACCAGGCGATAGAAGTCGTAGCCGGCCGCAAGTACAGGCTCGACCTTAACGTCTCCGGCTCCGGCGCAACCGATACGTGGTTCGAAGTCTACCTGGGAACCCAAGAGCCCCAGCAGGGTTCGGATTACTCCTCCGGCGGGATCCGCCTTGGATTGAACACGTGGGCAGGCTGCGGCAATTCGAACTTCAACGGAAGACTATCGACGCTGGCCTGCACAGGTTCGCTGGCCGGAAAACCCAACATTGTCGAGTTCACCGAGTCGGGCACGATCTACCTGTTGATCAAGAGTGGCGGAAGCAACCTTGGGGCTACTGGAATAAGCATCGACAACGTAGAACTCAGAGGTACCAACTAACCATTGGATTTTGGGTTAATCAGCAAGTCCTGCGCGGTTTCCTTGTGGAGACCCGCAGGCATTTTTTTAACCCTCCGGCAGTTCGCGACAGGATCGCGGTCAAGCCGCGGCTTCAGTATCGTTAAGCGACCCTTAAAAATATGCAACGCACGAATTGAAGGTCACAAAATTTCTCATCACCGATTCTCAATTTCCGATTCATTGTGTGGCTAGCTCCGATCACGCCAGTGATCCTGCCAAATAAAACCAACGAGTTATTGAGAGGGTGTTATTGCAGTTAAAATTAGTGTCGGTTTCATGGACGAAAAAAAGGCGCATGATCAGTCATGCGCCTTTTGAGTAAGATAAACTCTTAGATGGTGTCAATTCGATGTAAAGACCTTCACCCAGTCAACATACAGCGATCCCGTTTGAATTTTTGACGGGTCAAAAGCTGCGCCGAAGAAATTGCCTCCGACCGCGAGATTCAGCGTAATGCGTTCCGTCTTGCCGAATAACGAAGGGATATATCCGCCGGAAGTTTTCACTTCAACAACAGTGCCGTCCAGAATAGACGTGAGTTGATTTTGTTCCCAGATCATCTCGAAGACGTGATAACACTGAGTCAGGTCGCTGTCTGCGGTAATGACTTTGCTCGCTCTTGTCACCAGGTTCTGGTTGGGTTGCGTACCGTAAAAATAGTTTGTTGAATATTGTGTTGGGTTTTGGCCCTTTGCCTCCACGAAGTCAATTTCTCCCTGCGTCGGCCAAGGATCGCCATAGCTCCAGAATGCCGGCCACATACCGTAGCCCGGCACCAGCTTGATTCGCGCCATCATGCGTACCTTGGGTGTCGATGGATTCGCGGATACATTGGACCTGCATTCAATTCTGCCGGATGTGTATTGAAACGTCTTGGGTGTGGCGTCCCATGGGTTGGTTGCGCCGGTAACAGTTTCTTTCTTCGCTGTGATCACCAGCACACCGTTCACAAGCTGGATGTTGGACGCCTGGTAATGTTGAAGCTCATTGTTGAATGCGCCGCCAGTCCAGACGTTCCATTTCGAAAGATCGGTCGTAAAATTATCTTCGAAGATTTTTGTCCACCCCGCAGAAGTAAGGGAAGCTTCGTTCAAGTCGTAGTTGCAGATCGTTGGCGCGATTCGCGGAACACGGCCGTTGGGTGCCGGGACGTTCGTTGTCGGAGGTGTTTTTACTTCGGGTGAACCTGAAGAAACATCGTCGGAGCAATTGTTAAAAAGGATTGTAAAAAAAAGGAGCAGGATTGTCGATTTAAAAAAGGCGCGAGTATTCATATGCATTATGGTTTGGTAAGTCGATCCGCCAAAGTTTAAACATCATTTTGCTTGGGGGTTTACCAATTGCTCACGCTAGCCGGGATATCCAAATTAAGGAAAGAAAACGAGTCCGGCAACAAGTTGTCAATTAAGACAAAAAACCTTCGTGCCTGGTTGTGCTTCCGTGCTAACACATGCAACCGCCACGACATCAATGCAAACGGCTTAAAAAAGAACCACAGCCCGCTCGCGCAGACCGTGGTTTACCAGTACGACTTCTTACCAAAAGGAAAAGAATGTCGCAATCCTTTTTCTCCTGCAGCGGCGAACACCTTTCATGACGCGCTCGACTTCGGAGTCGATGGCAGAAGTGGTAGCTGCTTGTCTGTAGGAACGCATCGCGGCGCCATACTCGCCAAGCAGTTCGTGGGCATAACCCATCCCTTCGAGCAATGCGAGTCGGATTGCTTCCGGCTTCGTCAGTCCGGTCCTGAAATATTCAAGCGCCTCGCTGTAACGGGCTGCCCGATTGAGCAGGTTACCCATGTGTAGATAAGGCGGTGCATAGTCAGCCGCGAAACGGATCGCCATCCTGAAGTGGAGCTCTGCACGCTCTGGGTCGTTCGCGTGGTACATATATGCCCAGCCCAGGTAATTGTGCAGGCTCCCGTAGCCGGGTTCCTCGAACAACAGGCTACGCAGCACATTCAACCCTTCGTCTACACGCCCGTTAAAGATCATCTCTTCCGCTTCTGACATATATTCTTCCATCCATACAAGTGTTTCCATTTCTCACAAGTTTAATTGTTGATATCGGCTCATTGTCACTCGCGCAAACAAAGAGCATCCTTATTCTTCTGCGGGCGAATCGTCGCCGCGCATCCTTACAATCTGCGGCGTAAACACGCCGAGCACGTCCACGAGATCCTGCTGGTGATGCGTGACCGCATGTTGTCTTTATACACCATTGACAGAGTGATCCCGCCAGCGTTTGCTGAATTTTATAAAAAGAGTCCAAGGGAAATAAAAAAACCCGGACGAGCCCGGGTTTTCAGCGTAAGATCAGGAGTTGATCAACTGAAAATCCAGGGCGAGAGCGGAATATCCCTATTCAGCACTTGATGAAAATATTTTTCTCGCTTTAGCATAATGACACAAATGTAATTGATCGTCGATGTCTTACGCAACAGCATGGTTAATGTTTTACGAAATTTATTCTGATTCTAAATAATGTGATGTTTTGAGAACGGGCGTGTTCCAACAATTGCAGCGCAGTAAGCGGATTGCGGGCGAGATTTTTTAACACAAAGGCACGGTTTAATTTTTAATGCAAGTGCGTTATCAAAGTATCCCTCAGGACGCAGCAGCAAGTCATCCACGTGCGTGCGATTTCAAGGCACTAAGGAAAGTGGCGGCTTTCGTTCGTGCTGCGATGGCTACGCCCCCGCGTAAAAGCGAATGCTGAAGCACTACGACTCAGACAACAGATGCGTTACGCCGTGCCCTTCGTGACCACCGTGGTAATAAAATGAAACGAGCCGTGATCATCACACCAACTGCATCACATAAATCACCGCAAACACAGCGAAAAAAACTCCGGCAAGCGCCGTACACGCAAACGAAAACCGCGAGGGCCGCAATGCGCCCGGTAAATGTTTGTGATTCAGATATAAAATCAGCCCGACTAGAATGGGGATGTCAAACGCTTCAATGGCACCGGCAATTTTTAACAGTCTAACCGGTTCACCCATTAACAAGTACACCGTAATCGGGGCGATTGTTACAAGAATCACAACAACGATTCTTTTCAGAAATTCCTCCGTCAGCCACGGTGGTGATTTTTTAGAGCCAACCAGCAAACGCAGGCCGCCCGAGAACATCCGGCCAAAACCATCCTGGTTCGAGAGCACCGTATCCCAGAACCCGACAAAAATCGCGATGACCATAAACCAAAAGCCAGTAGCCCCCCAGTTATGACTCAACATTCTTCCAAGAACCTCGGCAACTTTGTTTTCGTCCGGTATCAGCCCCTTCGGCTTCAACAACTCGACCCCGAGAATTAGAAACGCTACGGTGATGATCAGCGTTCCCACCACCGCGAGCGTTGTATCGGCGGTCATCTGCCGGATCCAGGCTGACGCTTTCCTTGTCTCGGCTTCCGTAAGCGCACCGGGATCGACGCCTGCGTCTTTTTGAACTCCGTAGCCTTTTGCATTCAGCCAGTACGAGTACCAGATCAGGCCCGCGGCCCCACATAACATAAATCCCAGCCATGGAAGAATTTCAGCATACTGGATGTTGTCGGGTGTCTTTGGCACAAGTCCACCGAGGATCTTACCACCTTCAGGAAAAACAGAGACGGCGGCTACAACCGCGGATACAGCAAGTCCGACAGCAAGGATCGTTGCGATTTTTTCAATCAACTTGAACCTGCCCCAGATAACAAGCGCCGCAGAGACGACCACTGAAACGATCGTCCAAATCCGGATGTCTCCCGGAAGCATCAGGACCATCGCTGTTGCAGCCGACCCCGCGAGACCGGCGACCGATGTCACGGCAACGAACAATTGTGGGACAAGGATGATGTAGAGTGCCCAGTTCTTTGGTCCAGGCAATTTTGAAAACCCGTCGATCACGGTTTTCCCGGTACAGACGGCATATCGACCGACTTCGCGATTGATAAACCATTTCAGTGTGACGGCCGCGATGAGCGCCCATAAAAGTGTATAGCCATACATGGAACCGACACGTGGCGTAAAGAGCAACTCACCGGATCCGGCAGCCGATACCATCCACAAAAAACCGGGGCCGAACCATTTTAATTTTTCCCTGAGTCCTTTGGGTGGCTCAGCGATACGGGGGCGATTTTTGGTCATGCCAAATTGCGGGAATAAAAGTGTTCCAGCTTAAGCTGGCGCGAATTAGCTCAGTGCCTCAAGGCCGTTAATTCGAAAAGGACATCTTCCCTGAGCTGGCGCTGAAATCAATTCGCTTCCAGGCCGCTAATTCGAGCTCCGAAAGTCGAATCGGAAGTTCAGCAACGCCGAGCAAAAGTTCAAATTCAACACATTCGGTACTCCCAAACCTTCGGCACGCGGCTGAAATGTCAGCTCGATATGACTTGCTGAGTAGACTAATCACATTTCGGAAGGAGTCGGTTTGTGGAAGTAACTTCCACCCGCGTCCGCAGGCGTAGATTTTGAGTTTCTACTTCAGATTTTGCTCGGAGGATAACTGCCACTGATTTGTAATCATCAACGGCTTTCGGTAAATTTCATTGTATCCTAACCTTATGATCAAATTCACTCACGGTTTGGTCATCGCCATCTGGCTTTTTACAATTTCCGCTGCCCAGGCGCAAACTGTCGAAAATTTCTTGCCCTCATTTGACGGCGATAAAGTCACAATCAGGTACGACCTCAAATACGAAGACGCCACCCAACAATTCGCCGTTTCTTTTTACAGCTCTCACGACAATTACACACACCCACTCAGATCCCTCACCGGAGACTACGGTAACAACATCTTTCCCGGCAAAGGCAAACAGGTAGTTTGGGACGTGAAAAGTGAACTTCCCGCTAATTTCGATCAGGAAGTAAACATACGAATCCGGTTTACCAAAGTTGAAAAGCCGAGACCGAAGCTGGCTATGAGCCCTTTCCAAAAAACTTCATTCAGAAAAGGCAAGACCGTTGATTTCACCTGGAGCGGAGGCGCTTCGGGTGAGAAGATCACGATCGAGCTGCTTAAGAATGGCGAGGTCGAATCAACCATTGCGGAAGGTCACGCCAACAGTCACACGTTCTCGTGGATCATTCCGAAAAAAAGAAGGTCGGGAAAGGGATATATCGTGCGCATTAGCAACGCAGCGAACACCGCGGAGTTCGCCATGAGCGAACCATTCGCTATCAAGGCCACAGTTCCCCTGGGAGTCAAACTATTGCCGCTGGCCGGCCTGGCGTTCCTGATCCCCGGCGAAAAAGTTGAGAATTTGCCAGGACCCCTCGATCCTGACTGACAATATATTTTCAGCAGTAAACAACTCCACCTATGAAAAGGCTCATTTTCATTCCGGTAATCATGTTGTGTGGCGCGATCGTCGGCGCCCAGGTTCCAGGCACCCTCTCCTATCAGGGAATACTTGTCACTCAGACGGGCGTGCCGGTCGCCGACGGTAATCATACCGTGACCTTCCATTTCTACAACCTGCCCGAGGGCGGGTCGCCGTCATTCTCACGTGGGCCATTTACCGTCACCA
>DASPNN010000544.1:0-3162 GCA_035626495.1 Chryseosolibacter sp. | reverse complement strand
AGGTCTTCCGGCCATCCACTTTCAAAGCCCCCGCCAATTGCGTGAGGAACTGACTTCAAGAGGTATTCTTTTGTAACGACTCTTGGTCTTTTTTATAAACGGCATCCTGTTTTCTCTAACTTTTCGGCAAATTCGGTAGCGCATCATACCGTTTGGTCCGCGCAAGGTCTTTAACCCGTTACGACTATGTTCAGGAACTTTGCTACCGTCGCACTTCGAAATTTTTTCCGCCAAAAATTCTATTCGTTCATCAACCTGCTCGGACTGGCTTCGGGCCTGGCATGCACGTTGTTCATCTACCTGTGGGTTAAAGACGAGCTTGAGGTCGACAAGTTTCACAAGGACAGCGACCGGATTTTTCACGTGGTTTCAAATCTGAAATTTTCGGACGAGGAATTGATCACCTGGACAATCACACCCGGCCCGCTTGCGGACGACATCCGGGACCACGTGCCCGAAGTGGAACTAGCGGTACGTACCTACGGCGCCGGTGCCCAGCTGATACAACATGAAGAAAAGGGTTTTATGGAACGCGGCTATTTTGCCGACCCGGGATTTTTTGACCTTTTTTCCTTTCCTGTCCGGTACGGTGCAGCAAGCAGGGATCCAAATGATGTGAAATCAATAGCGATCTCACAGGCGCTCGCGGGCAGACTGTTCGGCAACGATGAGCCTATTGGAAAAATAGTCAAGCTAAATAACCGCAGTGATTTTACGGTAGCGGCCGTGTATGACAACCCTCCGTCTCAATCATCGCTGCAATTCGATTTCGTCTTGCCCTTTGAGATCGCACGCAAGAACCGTGGCGATGGCTTCAATTGGGGAAATTATGATTATCCCTTGTACTTGAAGCTGCGCAAGAGCGGAGATGCAACAGCGGTTATGGAAAAGATCAACCAGCGCGCTGCGGCGCGGGCCCGTGCTGGAGAGGAAAGCGTACAGTTCTATGTCCAGCGATTTGGTGATTTCTATTTGAATTCATTCTACGAAAACGGCAAGCCCGCAGGAGGCCGGATCAAATACGTCAAAATATTTTCGATCGTGGCAGTATTTATCCTGCTGATCGCCTGTATTAATTTCATGAACATGGCAACAGCGCGCGCCGCCAACCGCTCCAAGGAGGTCGGAATTCGGAAGGTGGTAGGCGCACAACGCAAGTCCCTGATCATCCAGTTCATCGGCGAGTCAATGCTTGTAAGCACAATAGCCATGCTGATCGGTATCGCCGTGGTCTACACGTTGCTTCCGGTCTTTAATGCGCTGGTGGGAAAACAAATTGTACTGGATTTTTCAGATCCGGTCTTCTTGCTTTCAATTGTTGGCATTATTGCCCTCACATCCGTCATGGCAGGTAGCTATCCCGCATTTTTCCTTTCCGCTTTCCAGCCTGTCCGTGTGCTCAAGTCCTCTGTGGGGGGCCATGCGGGAAGCGCGGCAATGCGCAAGGGGCTGGTGCTGTTCCAGTTTGTACTTACGGTCATCCTGATCGCATCATCGATCGTGGTTTACCGGCAGATTCAATTCATCCGTACAAAAAACGTCGGCTACAACCGCGAATCTGTGATCACGTTCGGCTTGCTTGGCAGCCTTTATAAAGAATTCGGGAATTTCAAGAACGAGCTTGAGCAACTCCCGCTTATTTCCTACGTTTCTCGCGCCGACCAGTCACTTGTGCAGGTCAACAACCAGAACAGTTCGGTCGGATGGCCGGGCAAACCTGAGAACATGCAGCCATTCTTCCGTACCGTAGTGGTTGATTACGACTACCTTGAAACAATGGGCGTGACCTTGAAGCAGGGGCGTTTCTTTTCGCGCGAACATCACGACACGAGCATGTTTGTTGTGACGGAGCGCGCGGTCGAAGTCATGGGCCTTCAGGATCCGGTCGGCCAGGTAATCACTCAATGGGGGATGCCGGGTAAGATCATCGGTGTTGCGGGCGATTTCCACAGTCGCTCGTTGCACGAGGCCATCGATCCCATCGTATTCCTCTGTAAACCCGAATGGGCAGGCTCTGTCTTCATCCGCTTGGAAGGTGCGGAGTTGCAGGCTGCGCTGGATGCGATCACTACGGCCTACAAAAAATACAATCCCCAATACCCGTTCTCATATTCCTTTGTCGACGAGGATTTCGAAAAGTTATACAAGAACGAAAAGGTCACGGGCTCTCTTGCAATCAGCTTTACAGTGATGGCGATCATTATTTCCGGGCTTGGATTGCTCGCCCTCGCTGCCTACGCATCAGAAAAGCGCAAGAAAGAGATCAGCATCCGCAAGACACTGGGGGCCACTGTGTCCTCGATCGTTTCCCTGATGTCAAAAGAATTCCTGCAACTCGCCATGATGGCAGCTGTCATAGGTTGCCCGCTTGCTTACCTGCTGATGAAGAAATTTTTGCAAGCATATGCGTATCACACGGAGCTTAGTTGGGAATTATTTGCAATGACGGCGTTGTCGGTGCTGATCGTTTGCATGGGCACCGTCATATTCCAGGTAACACGGGCTGCGCGAACGAATCCCGTTGATGCGCTAAGAAATGAGTAACGTTTGTGACTGCACTACCCGACTGACACAGAGGAAAATGAATCCTCATGAAAATATCGATCGGTGATCTCCATGATCCGGGCTGGATTAATTTCGCTGACCTCAGCGATCATTTTTTGATAGAAGTCCGTACTGAGCTGTGACAAAATGATGGTCTTGATCTTGTCGGCGTGTGCAAAGGGTGTTGTAATCTCCGCCTGCAGCGTGCCGATAAAATGGTTCTTCGCTGTTTCCAGCTCGGCCTGAGGAATCGCCTCGGTTCTCAGGGATCTTAATTCCTTTCGGATCTCATCAAGGGTCACATCTACATTTTCACGGTTCACGTCGGCACCGATTACAAGAAAGCCTGCGTGCTGTAATGGCTGAATGGATGCATAAATCCCATACGTCAGACCCTTTTCTTCGCGTATGTTCTTCATCAGACGGGAACCGAAGTAGCCGCCGAGAACGTGGGCGACGAAGACCGAGACGTGATAGTCCGGATGGTTGCGCATAATGAATCGTCTCCCGGTGCGTATCGATGCCTGAACGCTCCCTTCTTTACTGATCGCTTCGTGGAACACAGCAGTGTCGGGAAGCGGATGGGTGGCATGAACCTTTGTGCTATTTGGCAGGGTT
>DASPNN010000543.1:0-6233 GCA_035626495.1 Chryseosolibacter sp. | reverse complement strand
CGACATCGCAACCATCCTCGAATGGCTCGAGGAAGTAAAGGACCCTGAGGTACCGGTTCTTTCGCTCGTCGACCTTGGAGTGATTACCGATGTAGCCGTCGAAGGTTCTGCTGTACGTGTGGAACTAACACCGACTTTTGTCGGCTGCCCGGCGCTGGATATGATGAAAGAGCAGATCAGGGAGGTACTGAATGGCCGCGGCATAGAGCAGGTCACTGTCGAAGTTTCGTTTCGGAAGCCGTGGACGACGGACATGATCTCAGAAAAAGGCAGGATGGCGCTAAAAGAATTTGGCCTTGCCCCGCCGCCGGCCGCTACGCTGTTTCAGGAATTGGATATCCTGGAGCATGCGAAGTGCCCGCGCTGTGATGGTGAGAATACTGAACTAAGGAACGCGTTCGGGCCGACTTTGTGCCGCTCCATCCACTATTGCCATACATGCCGGGAGGCCTTCGAACAGTTCAAACCACTTTAAAATAGCCTTAAAAAGCGGAAAAACGGCGCAAACGGTACATGAACCCCAATTTCGCAACCCATCGAAAAACATTTTGCCGCGCTGCGCGTATCGGTAGGCTAAGGAGCCATGTCATGACCAGCCGGATTTACTTTTCAGGAGTTGCGCTTTCCTGCGCCGTGGCGCTTTTATTAGGTTGCGCCGAAAAACAGGATTCTCCCCCTTCCGCATACTTTACAAAAGCCGATTCATTGACGGAACGATACCTCGCCCTGGAAGACAGCATCCTTGAGGCGTGGAACATGATGATCAACGATGATAACCAGAAAATCGAAGCCATGCACAACCTGTTGCATGAGTTGATGGTGTCGCGAGCAACAGACCAGGAGTTGTTGAATTCATATGAAAGCCGGTTGATGCGGCTTAAGAATCTGCGCTACACTCAAAAGTCGATGGCAAATCCGGATGTAGTGACGGAATATGACTTTGCATCAAACGCCCTTGTCTCTGAACTCATCGCGCTTGCAGAATCGCAGAAGCAATTTGCTTACAACACCACGCTTCAAAAACTGGTTGAGATAATCCGCACCTCCGACGAACGTGTTTATCAATATCGTGAAACTTACGATATGATCACCGCACGTTATAACCAGTTCGTCAACGACAACCGCGACATGTTGAAAGAAATGAAATCCGATTCAGTGGAAAACCGGCCCTTGTTCCAAGTCGCCGAAAACTGATCACCACCTTCCCGACCGTTGTTTACTTCGCTCCTTCTTTGATTTTTTCTGGTTTTTCGACCCTTTGGATGAGCCACCTGATTCGGTGACCTCGATGCGGACCATCCTGCCGCGGTAGTCAAAACCATGCAAACGGCCCCGCACGGCTTCGGTGAGCTCGGGCTCAATCTCGAAAAAGGAATAGGCTCCCTTCATGTCGATCTTGCCGACTTTCTGTCTGGAAATGTTTGATCGGTCACAGATCAGGGCGAGCAGCTTGCCTGGGTCCAGTCCATCCATCTTTCCAAGGTTGATGAACAGCCGGTCCCCGGTCACGTAACGTCCACCGCCATCTTTTCCACCGCGATCGTCGCGTTCGGGATTATTCAGATCCGGCGCGTCCCGGTAGTAGTCGAGAAAGTGATTGAATTCGAGCGATGTGAATCTCTTGATGATCTCCTCTTTGCTCAAATCTTTGAGCTCATCATATACGGCCGGAAGGAAGCCGGCAATTTCATCTTCGATCAGGTTCACTTCACGGAGCCTGTGGACAATATGTAAAACCCGTTTTTCACAAACTTCGGCCCCCGTGGGCACAAGCTTCCGTTCGAACTTGACCTGGATCGCTTTTTCGATCTGTTTGATCTTCACAGTTTCCTTCCGGCTAACGAGAGCGATTGAGATACCGGTCTTGCCTGCCCGGGCGGTCCGCCCGCTCCGGTGTGTATAAAATTCGATCTCATCCGGCAAATTCATGTGGATCACGTGGGTGATATTGCTGACGTCGATACCGCGCGCCGCGACGTCCGTGGCGACGAGCAGTTGCAAAGCCTTGCTGCGAAAGCTCGCCATTACCCGATCGCGCTGCTGTTGTGTCAGGTCACCATGAAGAGAATCTGCATTATAGCCATCCTTGATCAGATGGTCGGCAATACGTTGCGTATCGAGCTTGGTCCGGCAAAAGATCACACCGAAAATATCCAGATTGTAGTCCAGCAACCGCTTCAATGCCTGATAACGCTCCCGTTCCTCAATCACCATATATTGGTGAGCGATGTTCTGATTACCCTGGTTGCGCGTCCCGACCGTCAGTTCGACCGGATCGGTCATGTAGGTGCTTGCAATGCGACGGACTTCTTTCGGCATGGTCGCTGAAAACAGCCACACATTCTTTTCGTCGGGGGTATGTGACAGAATGTGATCAATGTCCTCCTTGAAGCCCATGTTGAGCATTTCATCGGCTTCGTCAAGGATCACGAACCGTATTACCTTCAAGTCGATCACTTTCCGCGAGAGCAGGTCCATCAACCTACCCGGGGTCGCCACAATGACCTGCGTTCCTTTCTTGATCCGGCGAATCTGTTCGGCGATGCTGGCCCCGCCGTACACAGGAACGATGTTGAGTTGCTTCACCGAGCGTGTAAATGTTTCCAGGTCATTGGTGATTTGCAGACATAGCTCGCGCGTCGGTGCGAGTACCAGAGCCTGGGTGGTCTTATCAAAGTCGTCAATTAGTTCGATCAGCGGCAGACCAAAAGCGGCGGTTTTTCCCGTTCCTGTCTGGGCGAGCGCCACTACGTCCCGGTTGCCTTGCAGCAGGACCGGAATTGCCTGTTCCTGGACAGGCGTTGGTTGCTGAAAACCAATCTTACGGATGGCTTCGACGAGGTCCTCGGACAAGCCGAGGGTTTCAAAGGATTGCATGTATCAGGTTTTTCAAAATCAAATCAAGCGACAAAGGTAGGTTAATTAATTGACAACGCCGGCGCCTGATAAGGATTGAGGACAATTACTTAAATTACAGTGATGAAAATGCTTCTGCAAAAGGCTTGTTTTTTTACGGCATTCATTGTGCCGGCCCTCGTAATTGCAGGCTTTCATGTTGGCGGGTATTGGAATTATTTGGCGATTATTTTTTCCTTCGTGCTTATCCCGATCATCGATCAGTGGATTGGCATCGACACAACCAATGTTCCGGAAACGGAAGCCAAGGCAAAGGGTGAAGAATTTTACTATCGGTTCGTGACTTATTGCTGGGCATATTTCCAGTTCGCTTTTATGGTCTGGGGCGCTTTTGCGATCGGCAGCGGAAAGCTGGCTTCAGCCACATCGTGGGCTGGGTTTGTGATGAGCTTCGGTATGGTGACGGGCGGCATTGGAATTACGGTGGCGCATGAGCTTGGACACAAAAGGTCAAAGCTTGAACGCTTTTATGGCAAGTTGCTGCTCATGACTGTCAGCTACATGCATTTTTACATCGAGCATAATCGCGGCCATCATGTTCACGTGGCCACTCCTGATGATCCGGCAACCGCTAGGAAGCATGAAAATTTCTATCGCTTCTGGTTCCGGTCCGTATTCGGCAGCTATGTCCATGCGTGGAAGCTTGAACGTGAGCGTCTCCAAAGAAAAAACTTCAGCGCGTTTGGTCTCCGTAACGAGATGATCTGGCTTGGAATTCTTCCGCTCGGATTTTGCGCGATGCTGACGGCATTGGTGTCGGTTCCCGCAGGACGAATCGTTTGGGAAGTGGTGGTATTTTTCTTCGCGCAAAGCTTTGTCGCCTTCACGCTTCTGGAGCTTGTGAATTACGTTGAACACTATGGGATCCAGCGCAGGCAGATTGCGCCCGGGCGGTATGAACGCGTTAATCCGGTACACTCATGGAATGCCAGCCACCTGCTGAGCAACTTTTTCCTTTTCCAGCTTCAGCGCCATTCCGATCACCACGCTTATGCGCACAAACGGTATCAGGCGCTGAACCACTACAATGAAAGTCCACAATTGCCTTTCGGTTATCCCACAATGATCCTGATCGCACTCACACCACCGTTATGGTTTGCATTGATGGACCGACGACTTGAACAATGGCAAAAGCAGTCAAAGCTTGAACCTGTGTAATAAAAAAAGCCACGGATCAGTGGCTCCTGTATTTTGACGATTGATTATTGTCTATTTGTTTTCCGACGAGAGCTTGGCTGCAAAATACTCCCGGTTCATGCGGGCAATGTTGGAGACGCTGATGCCTTTAGGACACTCGGCCTCACAAGCCAACGTGTTTGTACAAGAACCAAACCCTTCAGCATCCATTTGTGCCACCATATTCTCCACCCGTGTTTTGCGCTCCGGTTGTCCTTGGGGAAGCAGGGCGAGCTGTGCTACCTTGGCACTGACAAACAGCATTGCGGAAGCATTTTTACACGCAGCCACGCAAGCTCCGCAACCAATACATGCGGCCGCATCGAAGGCCTTATCGGCGTTGATTTTCGGAATCGGGATTTCATTCGCATCCGGAACGCCGCCTGTGTTGACTGAAATATATCCTCCGGATTGCTGGATCCGGTCAAAGGCAGTCCGGTCAACCACCAGATCCCTGATAACAGGGAACGCATTGGCCCGCCAAGGCTCAACGGTAATGGTTTCGCCGTCCCTGAAGGTGCGCATGTGAAGCTGACACGTCGTCGTTTGCAGCGGGCCGTGTGGGCGTCCATTGATGTACATGCTGCACATTCCGCAAATACCTTCACGACAATCGTGGTCAAAGGCGACCGGGTCCTCACCCTTCTGAACCAGCTCATTGTTGAGAACGTCGAACATCTCCAGGAAAGACATGTCTGAAGAAACGTGATTGAGCTGGTATGTCTTGAATGAGCCTTTGGAGGAAGTATCTTTCTGCCGCCAGACTTTCAGTGTAATTTTCATGGGGTATTTCGTTGATGCTTTAAGTTACTTGTAACTGCGTTGTGTCAATTTAACATTCTCATACAGGAGCTCCTCTTTATGAAGGGCTTCCGGTTGATTGTCACCCCTGTATTCCCACGCTCCAACGTAGGCGAACTGGTCGTCAAGTCGAAGCGCTTCGCCATCGGGGGTTTGGGATTCTTCGCGGAAGTGTCCGCCGCATGATTCAGCGCGATGCAATGCATCGTCCACCATCAGTTCGCCGAGCTCCATGAAGTCGGCCACGCGACCGGCTTTTTCAAGCTCCTGGTTGAGCTCATTGTTCGACCCGAGAACGTTTACGTTTTGCCAAAACTCAGCGCGCAGCTCCTGGATCCTGGTTTTAGCTTTTTTGAGTCCTTCGGCGGTGCGCGACATACCGCAGTAATCCCACATCGTAAGCCCCAGTTCGCGATGAAGCTGGTCTACGGTCTTTTTTCCTTTGATCGTTAGCAACTTTCCCACCCGCTGGTTGACGTTTGCCATGGCTTCCTTAAACGCCGGATGATCGACGGTGACGCGATCGCTCCAGCCGATGTTCGCCAGATAATCGCCGATCGTATAGGGGATCACGAAGTAACCGTCGGCTAAACCTTGCATGAGGGCGCTTGCACCAAGGCGGTTTGCACCGTGATCGGAGAAGTTCGCCTCACCAAGGGCATACAGCCCAGGAATTGTGGTCATCAGGTTATAATCGACCCACAGCCCTCCCATGGTATAGTGCACTGCGGGGAAGATCATCATCGGCACCTCATAAGGGTTATCCCCCGTAATTTGCTGATACATGTCGAAGAGGTTGCCGTACTTTGCTTCTATGAGCTTTCGGCCATCGCGTTTGATCGCGTCGGCAAAGTCAAGGAAAACTGCCAGGCCGGTTGTGCCGACCCCGCGTCCTTCGTCACATGCGTACTTGGCATTTCTGGAGGCCACATCGCGTGGCACCAGGTTCCCAAACGAAGGATATTTTCGTTCAAGGAAGTAATCGCGTTCACCTTCCGGGATTTTTGCCGCTTCACTTGCTTTCAAGCCCGGGCGCGCAGTTTTAGGCACCCACACGCGGCCGTCGTTGCGAAGCGACTCGGACATCAGTGTCAGTTTGGACTGATGGTCGCCTGAAACCGGGATGCAGGTGGGGTGAATTTGTGTAAAGCAGGGATTGCCGAACAGTGCCCCTTTTTTATGGGCGCGCCAGATAGCCGTGGCGTTAGAACCTTTGGCGTTGGTCGAGAGAAAAAACACATTGCCATATCCGCCCGTACACAATAGAACGGCATGTGCACTGTGGGCTTCGATTTTACCGGTCACCAGGTCCCGGGTGATGATGCCGCGTGCTTTCCCGT
>DASPNN010000542.1:0-2528 GCA_035626495.1 Chryseosolibacter sp. | reverse complement strand
TCAAAATAGGCATCGCCGCGCGGTACAATACCCAACCGAAGAAAAGTACGGCCATCAACCCGAGGTTTACCTCAAGAAAGCCCTGGAGAAACGCCGTGGGATTCCCCGTTAGCCATGCCCGCGAGGTAACGACAAGTGGCGTTAACGGGTTGTAAGAAATGAACGTCGCAATCCATCCTTCCTTTGGAATAGGGAACACAACGGGAGATAAATACATCAGGAATTGCATCACGATCGGCAATCCTTTGCCAATGTCGGTATAAAGCAGTCCGATCGGTGTGAGCAACAAACCGATCGCCATCCCGCACAGGATCATTGAAATAATCGCCAGCGGAAACAAGGCGAAGGTGTAATCGACAAAATTATAACCGAGCGCAAGCATTGCAACGAGCATCAGAATCACCTTGACAGCTGAGTTAAACAGCAACTGATAGAAAGAAGACAGGAGCAGGGCCTCCCGCGGAAAATTGATTTTTGTCAAAAGGTTTTTACTAGCCGTTACCTTTTGTAACGGCGCCTGCACGCTCTCTGTGAAGATCGACCAAATCATTGTGCCAGTGAATACATAAACCGGGTACGGCACGTCTGTATCCGCGACAGCAACCACGCCCGAACTGCGCAGGAATATCCACGTGATGGTGTTGGCCAGGGGCAAAATAAACACCCACAGCACTCCGAGCAGGCTTTGCCTGTACAGCGCGCTGAAATCCCGGACGGCAAGCCGCCACGCAAGGTCACGACTCTGAAGCAGGTCTTTCCACATCTCGCCCAGTAACACGCGAGGTTTGGTGATTGACGACTCCGGTGTGTAGACTTTGATGTCCTTATTCATTTGAAATGCCGTTATAACGCGAGGGCCCTACTCCTCATAATACCCGTGCGCAGGCGATTTGCCATTGGTCCCATAAGCGTAATAACTGTAACCGTTATAATTATAGTCGTAATAGCCATATCCCAACCCTGATTTGCGAAGATCGTTGAACAAAATGCTGATTCGCGACAATTTGCCGGCAGAGAAATATTCTTCCAGGGATCTCAGTGCAGAATTCGGCGTGAAATCCTGACGAACAACAAAAATGGTGTGGTCCGCATATTTTGACAGCACGAACGCATCGGCAACAAAGGAAAGCGGGGGTGTATCAATGATAATGCAATCAAACTGAGAACGAAGGAAGGTTATGAGTTCATCCATCTTAGGCCGCAGGAGCAGCTCGCTCGGATTCGGCGGCATCGGTCCTCCGGATATGAGGTAGAGGTTATCAACTCTGCTTTGCTGAACAACGTCATTGAGCGTGCTTAAGCCGGATAAATATTGGCTGAGGCCCGCTGTGTTCTCGAGACCAAGCTCATCATACAGTTTTGGCCGTCTGAGGTCGGCGCCAACTATCAGTGTTTTTCTTCCAGCCAGGGCGTATACCGAGGCGAGATTGAGCGCCGTAAACGACTTTCCTTCACCAGGCAGCGATGAAGTAATCATATACACAAGGCTGGCCTGGTTGGCTGTGAAGTAATTCAGATTCGAACGCAGTGATCGGAACGACTCAGCCATTGCCGACCGTGGCTTGCTATACACCACCAATGGATCGTTGAACAGGTTATGTCCCACACCGCCAATAACCGGAACATTCGTCACCTTCTCGATGTCTTCGCGCGACTGGATCTTATTATTCAGCAGCTCGGCGATAACAAAGGCCAGGATCGGCAGCAGCAGGCCGACTGCGAAGGCTACGATATAATTTTTCTGGACATTCGGCGATAGGGCGCCTCCTGCGAGTGGGGGGTTCACCACCACAATATCGGATGTGGTAGAAGCTTTTGACAAACCGGCTTCTGTTCGTTTTTGAAGCAGAAACACATAAAGATTTTCGCGGAGCGAATAGTCACGCTGGATATCAACAAGCTCTCTTTCAGAGCCCGGCAGCTTGGCGAGCTGCTGCTCAATCAACTTGATCTGGTCCCCCATGAATTTCAAGTTGATCGCATCCGTCTTTCGCGTATTCTCGATTGTCTTGAGGATGTCACCCTTGATCTGCCTGATCCGCGTTTGATGCTCACGATACAATGGATTCTCTTCCTTTTTTTCGATGCCCTGATATTTACCCAGCTGCGCGCGTGCCTCGATCAATGTTGTAATCAGGCGTGAAATAACATCATCTGTCACACCAACACTTGAAGGTGTAAAAATGCCATCATACTGGTCGTTGGTCAAAAGGGGAATGACGTAACTGTAGTAATTCTCCCGAAGCCTGTACTGAAATTTCTGGTCTTCGAGTCCCTGCATCTTCAGGTAGAGTCTGTTGGTCTCAGCGCCCAACCCTGTAATAATGTTTCTTTCCTTAAAGGTCTCAACTTTTTCCTCCAGTACGTCGAGTGTGTCGCCTATGTACTTCAGCTGCGCATTGAGAAATTCAATCGCATTGGAAGCCATCCTGCTCTTTTTTTCAATATCATACTGCTGATACTTCTCGATAAACTTATTCAGAAAATCGATCTCTTTATCGGGGACTTCACCACTCACCTCCAGGTTC
>DASPNN010000541.1:0-2555 GCA_035626495.1 Chryseosolibacter sp. | reverse complement strand
ATCGGCAGCCTGACATCATCGGTTCGAATTAATGAAAACGATTCATCCCGGATCGCCGATGACGGCGCGACTGACAAGTCGTACTTCAAAGGGGTTTATGATGGAAAGATTGCGACCGCCGAAGCACAGCTTGATCTCAGTCGAGGGCGCTTCTCGTCATTGTTCGGTGCTGGTGTCTATGGCGAAAAAATGTTTTTCAACACTTACTTTTATTCAAATGCTTTCGGGTTTCCTTATGAAGCCGTTATAAACTACGATACCATCAATACGTCGGCCAACACGCTATATGCATTTGGAAAAGCCGCTTATGACCTGGGCAGATTTAATGTTGCAGCGGGAGTCAGGCTGAGTCGGCACGAAATGTTCGGCACTTATGCAACTTTTGAATTCAACCCTTCATATCGCCTCGAAAACGGCCTTATATATGCGTCGGCATCAACGGGCTATAATGCGCCCTCCTTGTATCAATTGTTTGACCCGACAATGTCGGGGAATGTTTATACAAATCGTGGCAACGAGAAGCTGGGGGCTGAAGGGTCAATATCCATCGAGGCCGGGTTCAAGCATGAATTCAGTCGCGGATCTTATTTTACCGCATCAATTTTCCGAACCGTTGTGGATAACGGTATCGAATATGTTTACTTGTGGAATGGAAGCACACCGGAGGATGAACTCACATACGAGGATTTCGCTGGAGATACGTACCTGAATGTTTCCCGTCAAACCACGCAAGGAATTGAAATTGCGGGAAAGATGGTGTTAACTCAACGTTTTTCGCTGGCTGGGAATTTTTCGTGGCTGCATGGAAAAAGTGTGATCACAGAGGCTGACATCGATCGGGTCAAGACCGGTGACAACCATATTCAGTTATTTAACTATGGAGCGTTCCTCGATGGCAAGCTTGAACAGGCAAAGCTTGTCAGGCGCCCGTCACTTCTTGGAAATGCACAGCTGAATTGGGCACCGAACGGGCGTTGGACTTTTTCAGCTGCATACCGGCTTGCAGGTTCCCGATACGATTCGTGGTATGATGCACTCGCGGGACCTTTTGGAGCATTGGGCCGTACCCAAGTGGCGCAATATCAGCTTTTCGATCTCTCATCAACAATGCGTATTAACAAACACCTGGCTGTAGCCGGGAAAATTGAAAACGTTTTTGACACAAACTACGCAGAAATTCAGGGATATCGAACCCGTGGCCGAAGTTTGTATATTAAAATTTCTTATCAGCTTTGACTAAAAAAGATAAACAGGATAAAGACGAAAGCGAACCCGACTTCTATATGGAAAACGGTTTGATGGTCTTTACCCGGACGTATCACCTCAAACGCGGTTACTGCTGCAAGAGTGGATGCCGGCACTGTCCTTATGGCTACAAAAAAGAAAGTGACGATAAGCTGGAGCGGAGGTAAAGATTCCGCCTGGGCACTCCATAAGATTCTCACTCGCGGAGACTGCGAGGTTGTCTCTCTTCACACCGTTATAAACGATGGGAATCGCCGGGTCGGACTTCATGGTGTACATGAAGACCTGATTTCTGAGCAGGCGCGCGCGTTGGGCATTCCCCTTGAAAAGTTGTACCTCAGAACTTCAGACGATCACGGTGCTTATGAAATACTGATGAAGCAATTCTATAAGAGCTGCGCTTCCAATGGGGTTGATAAAATCGTTTTTGGAGATATTTTTCTCGAGGATCTCAAAGATTACCGGGACAAACTCCTGGAGGGCTCCGGGATTGGCGGGTTATATCCACTTTGGAACGCCGACACGCGAGGGCTGTTGAAGCAGTTTCTCCGTGCTGGTTTCAAGACCATCGTTTGTGCGGCCAAGAAAGAATATTTTTCAAAAAAAGAAATGGGTCGTATCATCGACGAAACTTTTCTTTCACAGCTGGATCCAGCGGTGGACCCGTGCGGAGAGAACGGCGAATTCCACACTTTTGTCGTCGATGGACCGATTTTCAAGTTCCCAATAACAATTCGTGTCGGCGGGGTGATTGAAACGAAGTATTCTTATAAAATCACCGGGGCGGATGGATCCGGGAGAACTGTGGATGCGTGCTTTCTTTTCCAGGATCTTTTCCTTTGATGTTAAAGTTGTCGGATAGCCTGGTGGTAATGCTCGAGAAGCTTTTGGGCGGCCGATTGCGGGGAAATCGCCTGAGATCCGATCATCGCCAGCAGGTGATCTTTCTGCGCACGCAGCATTGAGTGGCGCTGTATGTCAAGCCGCAGAAGGTGATCGAAGCTTTCCTCAAACCATGCGATATTTTGCTCACTCCGGTTCTTGTCGAATGCTCCGGATCGCTTCGCCCGCTCGACCCAATGGCTGATTGTTTGCCAAACGGATTCGATGCCAGCGCCGGTGATCGCCGAACAGGTCAGTACTTTCGGACGCCAGTCGCGTGACGCGTGGCTCGAAAGGTGGAGCGCATGATGGTATTCGGCCTGCGCGCGCGTAGCGTTTGCAACGTTATCGCCATCTGCTTTGGTGATCACGACGCAGTCAGCCATTTCCATGATCCCTTTTTTGATGCCTTGCAATTCGTCGCCGGC
>DASPNN010000540.1:0-3108 GCA_035626495.1 Chryseosolibacter sp. | reverse complement strand
CAATGCGCCTGATGGAAGGAAAATATTTTCAGGATGGCTGAACAACTGGGCCTACGCGCAAGTCCTCCCAACTCAAAAATGGCGGGGGGCGTTAACATCACCACGGGATCTGTCACTTGTCCACGTAGGTGATTCCTACTTCGTGAGGTCACGCCTGTCGAGAGAGATCGCAGCGTTGGCCGGAAAATCAGCGACAGCACCACCCTCAACCTCCGATACGGTCGACATTTCCAAAGCACTCAGCTTCTCTCCCGCTGTGTCACTTATCGAAGGCACGGTGGAGGCCAAGGATTTTATTCTCAGGCTCGGAAACAAAAAGGGGCAACACGTTCTGATAGGATATCAGGCAAAACAGAACGAGTTTTATGTCGATCGCTCGCAATCGGGTGACACCGCTTTTTCACCGAACTTCTTCCCTCGGAACCGGGCTCCAAGAATTGGCACGGGCCCGGTCCGCTTTCAGGTCGTTGCAGATGTGTCGGCCGTCGAAGTTTTCTTTGACGAGGGCCTGAGCGTGCTGACCAACCTGTTCTTTCCCGATGAGCCCGTCAGCAGTGTCATGTTGTATAGTCCGGATGGACTTGTGAAGACAGATACCTTGAAGATTACAGAGCTGAAATCGATCTGGAAATAACGCGGTTGCAAAATGGCACAGGGTTTTCTTGTTCACATGGATGGCGGTAGCTGCGGCGGAGATCTGTGATACCCGGCGCCGGTGTCTTCATTCATTGATGAAGATTCGATTCCATTTACCTTCATAACGAACAACATCCAGCGAACACCTTTGGAAGTTGCGCGTAAGCTCCGGAAACTCGGAATTGAAGTAACGGAAAGACACGTCTACACCAGCGCGATGGCGACCGGAAAGTTCATTTCCGGCCAAACGCCAAATGGATCCGCCTTATGTGCTCGGCGAAGGTAATTCGATCGAGCACCTCCTGACAGCGGTATGACTCCTCACAACATCAAACAAGTTTTTTAAACACTGCTTAAGCCAATTGCGTTCATAGTAATGCAATTTCGCGATTTGGTGTTACGCCATTTTTTGGAGCGCCATTGCAGTAGCCCCGCTGTGTGCCCATGCGACATAAACAATTAATTGTAACTGCCGTAAAGCTGTGGCCGGACACGGGAACGGTACCGGCCCTCTCATGCTTTTTATTTCAAATGCGGCTTACAGGTTAACGGACGAGTTATACGTCCTTCATTTGAACTAACCCTTATGAGAAGATCACCGCCATTATACGTCGCGGTCGTGCTCGTCTTTGCGTTGATGGTTTCGGGCTGCCACCGCCAGACGCCACCCCTCGTCTCTTCCATCGACGTTGCAAAGTCCCTCGACGACCTGGTAACACAGTTACTGATCGCTTACCCGATACCTGGCCTTGCCGTGGTGGTCGTTAAGGGCGATTCAGTTTATTGGGAAACGAAGGGCAACGCCGGCCTGGAGAAAGTCGCGCCGTTGACCGATTCAACGCTCTTCTTCGCCGGAAGCCTGTCCGAACCGATCGTTGCCACCGCCATACTCAGGCTTGTCGAACTAGGCCGCGTCAAACTCGATGACCCCGTGGTCCTCCACCTTTCCTATTTCCGGATGGGATCACAGGATTACCACAATGTCACAATCCGTCATTTGCTCACGCACACATCGGGCGTGCCGCGACACAACGCGACATGGGATTTCCCCAACGATGCCGAGGATGCGCTCGCGTCAACAACGCGAAGCATTGCAGAGGAGCCACCGGTCAACCACCCCGGCGCGCAAGTGGCACGCTCAGCTTACAACTTCGACATCGCGGCTGACCTGATCAGAAACGCAAGTACAATGCCGTTTGAGGATTTTGTGGAAAAGCATGTATTGAGGCCATTACGAATGGACAAGTCAAGCTTCCGCCTGCGTGATGGGCAGGTGGCGCGACCGCATGAAGTCGATGACTGGCTGCGTCGTTCGTTCCGGCAGCGCGACCTGTACCCGTATAACCCCGAACATTCGGGTAGCCTGGGATTTCACACTTGTGCCCAAGATGTCGGAAAATGGATGCACGCTGTGCTGCACCAGCCGGAGCATTTTCTGAAACGTGACCTTTGGAAGGAGCTTGTCGCCATGCAGTATAAGACTTCGCATAACAGCGGCGTCGGCCTGGGTTGGGAAATCGAGTCGACGAGCGAATTGCTGGCCCTCAATAAAAGCTATCACGTCGGTGGATTCGCTGGCAATATCCGTATGGTGCCGGAAGACAAAACCGCCGTTTTTGTTACTTCGAACATTGGCAGCGATTTTAACCCGGCACTCGTGACACAACATATCTTCAGCTTGCTCGCGGATCCCCGGCCACCCGAAATAAAGATACCCGTCCACCTGATCCTTGGCAACAAACTCGCCGACACGGGTAACATAGACAGTGTCTTTGCCTTGTATCAGAGAATAAAACGATCAAGGTCCAACCTATACGATTGCTCGCTCGCGGCTTTGAGCGAACTGGGCGTGACACTTTTATACAGGGTCAAAGACATCGAGCGGGCTACGAAGTTCTTCGCCTTTTGCACAAAAGAGTTCAAGGGCAATGCCGAAGCCCGCTTGAACCTGGCAGAAGCTTATCTGGTAGGCGGCCGGATCCGCGAGGCATCATTGCTTCTCGACTCTGTTAGAACAAATCGCCTTGATCCCCACCTCGTCCCGAGGCTGAAGCACATGGAAGGATTGCTGGCGGAGAAAGCGACCGAATATCAATCACAAACCAAACCATAACCAATGAAACACTCACATTTCTTAATCAGATCCTCGGCAGCATTGATGTTGCTGCTGAATTTTGTCTTGTTTAACGCCTGCGAACAGGACCTTGTGGAGCCAGGGACGATCGTGGATGCCGATGCGACTGCAGCCCGTGCCATCTACTCGAGTCGTACTGTAAGTTTCAGCCACAGTGACGGAACGTACTCTACTTCGGAAGCTTCGACCGACTTCGGCAACATCGGCGGATGGAACGAAAGCCGCGCGTATATATCCGGTGGAACAGGTCGGATCCTTCTCTTGAGAAACGCTTTGAGCTCCGCAGGGGGCGTGATCGCGAATGTCGACATCTCGGATGGCAGCGAGTACGAGGTGAC
>DASPNN010000539.1:0-2625 GCA_035626495.1 Chryseosolibacter sp. | reverse complement strand
AATTGTCGAAGAGGCCTGGCCGCTGGCCGCGATTTCATCGGAGATCACATACCACGTCCAGAAATACGCTTTCGATTACCTGGATGCTCCGGTCCACCGCGTCAATAGTGTGGATGCACCACTCCCGTACGCTCCTACTTTGATACAAGCGATCCTTCCGAACGTTGAAAAGACGATCAAGGCTGTCAAGGCAGTCATGTACCGCGATTAACGTGGTTTCCTAACGCACGACAGCAATCTTTCCTGTTCTTTCGAGGCGCCCGTGAGCATTCGAAAAACGTAATCGGTAAATATATAAACCCGCCGCAGGCCTGCGCTCGAGCACGATGCGAAGGTTGTTGTGGCCTACATGAAGCGCACTCGCCGGGATGAGGTAAGTCTGCTCGAGGTAACCGTTGAGTTGATAGATCTCTATAACAAGCTCGTCATCGCCACCGCGTTCCGACAACGTCAGGTCGATGCCTATTGACTCCCTCAACGGGTTCGGAAAAATGGGTGACAGCTCGATCCTATTGTCCGGCGAAAACCGAAACGAAATCTCGTATGGATTGGAACCCGCGCTGTTACCTGTTTCATCCGTGACGTTGACCCGCAGAACATATCTGCCCGCGTCCAGGGGACCAGGGCGAAACAGAATGCGAAAATCAGTTGTGTCCGTCGCCGCCGTCCATGCCACTCTCGGATCGGAAAGGTTGACCCGTCGGAAAGTGCACGGGGCCTGGTCGCACACAACCGACAAGTACAATTCGATCCCTGCGGTGTCAGTCTTCTTTAAAATGTCGTTTTCATCCCACAAAGTGATCTCAATATCCGGGTTTGGCGAAACGAATTCATCACGGGAAAGGTAGCGTCCATCGAATGTGACATCGATCACCGGTTGAAATAATTCGCGGATGACAGTCAAGTGCGCTGGCAGGCCCATCAAATTGTTGTCATAATACGCTTCCGGAAAAAGATACGGATTTACGAAAACCTCCACGTCGTGGGTTCCGGGTCGTTGAAAAGTATTGACCGGAATTGTGAAGAGGGTTGTGTCAAAAGGCTGGGGCGGATCAATGAAAACCGTATCGGCGACGGTGGCAAAAGTTGAATTATTTGTCAGCTTATACCTCACGGTCAGCGGGCCGCTAAAGTCAGCGTCCGTGACGTTTACAAAACCGTACTGCCCGTTCCATGTAATCCCCTCCTGAACGGTTTCCGGTGCGTTGGTGCCATTGTAAAAAACAACGCCTTCAGGACTTGGCTCATATGCCACCATCCATTCTGTGAGCTGTGCCGCTGTAAGTTCGACAGGGTCGGAGGTTTGATAGACTAATCTGAGATATCGGAATGTTGCTCCGGCGATGGCGCCCAGCTCCGTGTCTGTAACGAGGCTGTCCATGATCAGATCTTCCCGTCCGCTCCCGTCGATGCCGTACACCGAGACGAAGGCTTGGTCGTTGGGGCTCATCCCTGCGAATTTAAATGACAACTTGCCCCATACCAGCGCGGGCCCGATCCGGGTGGAGCGCATCTCCCCGGCGGTAAAACGACCCGTGATGGTGCGCGATACTTCAAGTTGCGCGGATGACGGATCGGCGTCGGGAGCTTCGATGACAGAGGCATTCCCCGGCGCAATTCCCTTCTTGGCAAAGACGATCACGGGTTCTCCGCCGGAGAGCATGTCAAGCTGCGAAATGGAAATACCTATTTCCCCCAATTTCAACTTTACCTCCTCGGGCCAAAGCTCATAATACGCGTTGCCAATATTAAACATTATGACGGAGTCCCCGGCTTTAATGTTGTCGACATAAGCAACAAGGTCATCGCCATTACCTGAGAGCAGCTCCGAGTACGTAAAGCTATTGATGACCCAGGGCACGCGTCCGCAACCTCTTCCTCCGGAATTGTACCATTGGAAGCTTACGCCCTGATAAGGAGCGGTCGAAGTTTTGTCAAAAGCAATCAGGTTGATGGTATTGGTCCTGCATCCGAACCCTTGCGTGTACAGGTTGTATTCTGCATTATCAATGAGCACACTCACGTCTCCGGCTCCCGCGCCCGCGGAAGCGCCGAAGGTCCTGATAAAAACGGGAATAACACTCTGGACGAAGTCCAGCCGACGGGTGACCGAATCCATTGCAAGGCCTGTGAGCTCGTTCTGGAAATATTGCGGGAAGTGTGATTGAGCCCAACCTTCCGGACCGTTGTCGATAAATGTAAACGACGTGGTGAACCATGCATTGCTCTCAGTCGGCCCCGGATTTGCGAGCCGGGTGCGCCAATAATAAACGAGCGAGTCAACTGCAAGCAGGTCAATCTGCTGCCTGACAAGCACCTTTCCTTCAATCGTGAAAAATTGCTTGAAAGCACTGTTGAAGCTTGCCGATGTATCAACTTCCAACTCGAAAGTCGTGGGCTCCGACGTCACATTGGTATGCTGAAAAGACAGAGAAACCTGCCTGCGGGCTGTGATGGCAAAATTCGCCGGGTATAAATTTCGGGTGGCATTCTCCGGAATGAAGTATTCGAGAAATGACGCATTGTTGTCTTCGCGTAACTCATCGACCTGCTGGGTGGCATCGACTCTCAATTCGAAAGCGTTAACTCCGGCGCCGGAGGAAATTTTGGGTATAATGAAACTGA
>DASPNN010000538.1:0-2130 GCA_035626495.1 Chryseosolibacter sp. | reverse complement strand
GCGATTCCGTCACGATGCTTATTGGCGCCGGACTCATCGGCATCTTCACCACATTTCTCATCGAGTTTTTACACAAGAAAGCAAGGCTTCAGACAGATGCTTCCATCGGCGTGATCTTCACGTGTCTGTTTGCCATCGGTGTTGTGCTGATCTCGGTTTTTGCAGGAAAAGTGGATCTCGACCAGGACTGCGTGTTGTATGGCGAGATCGCCTATGTACCGCTTGATGTTATCATCACAGCAGACGGGCAAAACATCGGTCCGCGCGCGTTGTACATCATGGGTTCGATCTTCGCAGTGATTCTTCTGTTCATCGTTCTCGGCTATAAAGAATTGTTCCTGACTACGTTTGACGCTGCGTACGCCAGTGCCATCGGTATTTCAACTACATTATGGCATTACCTGCTGATGGGCGCTGTCTCGGCTACGACCGTAGCCTCCTTCGAATCTGTGGGGGCGATCCTTGTTGTTGCCCTGCTCATCGCACCGGCCGCCACCGCTTACCTCATCACGGATAACCTTAAATGGATGTTGTTCATTGCTTCCATCACCGGGATCCTATCTTCCGTAACCGGATATTATCTGGCGGTTTGGCTTGATGGTTCGATTGCCGGGGCGATCGCGGCAATGACAGGTTTCTTCTTCGCACTTGCTCTGCTCTTATCACCAACCCACGGCATCCTGTTCAAGAAGCACAAGTCAGTTGTTGCAAATGTTTCTAATTCCTGATTGCTAATGGTGCGTCTTCGCAACATGCTCCCAGCTGGTTGTTACTGGTCACTAGTTACTTGGTTACTTGGTTACTGGTTACTGGTTACTGGTTTGTCCCTTGTGTCAGCGTTTTGCATCCGAAGTGTGATCTCATTCCGAAACGGGGAGATTGCCGGTTAAAAACAAATCCGTAATTTGGTCATTCAAATTCGTTGGTACATGACATACGGTCCGATCAGCTTTGAGGGAAATGGTGGCAAGCCGGTGTTCAACGGCACGGATACTCCGGTCCAGGCGTTCTTCGAATACCTGGAAGCGGGGAAATCTCCTGAGACATTTTTGAACGACTACCCAGCCGTCAATAAAAAAGATCTCACCGAGCTGCTGCAGATCACCAAATACCTGGTGAGTTCGGAGAAAGTCCTGAAGGAAAATCTTCCGCGATGAACGACACGATCGTTGCCTTGGCGACCGCGCAGGGGATATCCGCTATCGCCGTGATCCGCTTATCGGGCAAGGACGCCATCGCCATCACTGAAAAAGTATTCTCGGGAAAGGATCTCCAGAACCAGCCAAGTCACACCATTCACTTTGGTACAATACGGGATGGCGAAAATGTAGTCGACGAAGTACTGGTGTCGGTCTTCAAGGAACCAAACTCATTCACGCGTGAAAACGCCGTGGAGATATCCTGTCACGGCTCCCCCGTCATTGTGAAAGAGATACTAAAAGTATTGTTGAAAAACGGGGCGCGGCTGGCAGAGCCCGGCGAGTTTACCAAACGGGCTTTCCTCAACGGACGCTTTGACCTGGCGCAAGCCGAAGCGGTGGCAGACCTGATCAACGCCGAGACTGACAACGCGCGGCAGGCAGCCCTCAACCAGATGCGCGGCGGATTTTCGAAGGAGATCAACCACCTGCGGGAGGAACTGATCCATTTTGCATCGCTTATTGAGCTTGAGCTTGATTTCGGTGAAGAGGATGTCGAGTTTGCCAAGCGTGAAGACCTAAGAAACCTGATCCTCAAGATCCAGTCCTACATCCGCTCGCTGATCGATTCCTTCGACCAGGGCAACGTGATCAAAAACGGGGTCCCGACGGTGATCGCCGGAAAACCAAATGCAGGCAAATCGACGTTACTCAACACGCTGCTCAATGAAGAGCGCGCCATTGTTTCGGAGATCCCCGGGACAACGCGCGATGTCATCGAGGACGAGATGGTGCTCGGAGGCATCAACTTCCGGTTTATCGACACGGCCGGGCTACGCGAAACGGAAGACATTATCGAAGCCATGGGTGTCGAGCGTACGCGCGAGCGCATGAAAAAGGCCTCCCTGATCATCTATCTTTTCGACCTTTCGCAAACAACGGTGGCCGAGATCGACGAACAAGAAAGGCACCTGACGGAACTCGGAATACC
>DASPNN010000537.1:0-2266 GCA_035626495.1 Chryseosolibacter sp. | reverse complement strand
CGCAGGTTTCTCCAGGGTCTTCGCCCCTTTTATGGCCATGATGATGCGGCGGGCGAATCGCAAAGATCTTCAACGGCTGAAGTGGATCCTTGAAAACGGTCCCGGGAAAAACCGAGCTGTCGAGTAATTGAGTCTGTTTGTCTAAAGCCGGCCGGCGACTGCCCGCATTTCGCTAACTTGTGTACATCATACACAATGAGAACGCAACAAATCACCACCCAATGAAATCGGCAAGCCTCATTATTGTTATTATCGCATCATCCATAACGAATGTATCAGCGCAAAAATGGGCTCAGAAGCAAAGTGACGGGTTTGCGATCGTCACCCAAAACGGCGGACAAACACTTGGTTATAGTCCCACCTCCGGTGTCAAGCTGCTGACCGTCGACGGGTTCGCATTTAAAGACCTGAACCGGAATGGTAATCTTGACCGGTACGAAGATTGGCGCCTGTCGTTCGATGAACGCGCCAGGGACCTAGCCTCCAGGATGACCGTGGAACAGATCGCCGGATTGATGTTGTACAGTGGTCACCAGTCGATTCCCGCGCGCCCGCGGGGATTTGGCGGGGGAACATATAATGGAAAAACATTTCCTGAAAGCGGAGCATCGTCCTCGGACCTGAGCGACCAACAAAAAACTTTCCTTGAGAAAGATAACCTCAGGCACATTCTCATCACCAGTGTTGAAAGTCCGGAAGTCGCCGCCCGGTGGAACAATAACGTCCAGGCCTTTGCGGAAGGGTTGATCCCGGGAATCCCGGCGAACAACAGCTCCGATCCGCGCAACCAGGCAAACGCAAGCACCGAGTACAATGCCGGGTCCGGCGGCAACATTTCTATGTGGCCGGAAGGGTTGGGGCTGGCCGCCACTTTCGATCCCGCTCTTGTCCAGTCGTTCGGAAGTATCGCAGGAAAAGAATACCGCGCCCTTGGGATCGCGACTGCGCTCTCTCCGCAGATCGACCTGGGCACGGAGCCGCGCTGGAACCGGATCTCCGGCACTTTTGGCGAGGACCCGCACCTATCCGCCGACATGGCGCGCGCCTACATCGACGGCTTTCAAACTTCGCTGGGCTCAGCCGAGATCCGCGATGGCTGGGGGTTCCACAGCGTGAACGCAATGGTAAAGCACTGGCCCGGCGGAGGACCGGAAGAAGGTGGCCGTGACGCTCACTTTGCCTACGGGAAATTTGCCGTCTACCCCGGAAACAATTTTCAAACGCACCTGATACCTTTTACGGAAGGCGCCTTCAAGCTTGCTGGTAAAACAAGATCCGCGTCTGCGGTGATGCCGTACTACACCATCTCGCATAACCAGGACAAGAAATATGGAGAAAATGTAGGCAACAGCTTTTCCAAGTACATGATCACCGATCTGCTGCGAAATACCTACGGCTATGAAGGTGTTGTTTGCACGGACTGGCTTATTACTGCTGATGAAGGAAAAACGCCGGATGTATTCGCCGGAAAATCGTGGGGAGTCGAAAAGATGAGTGTGGCCGAACGGCATTACAAAGTCATCATGTCGGGTGTGGATCAGTTTGGCGGGAACAACGCGGCGGGCCCGGTGCTGGAAGCTTACCAGATTGGCGTCAGGGAGCACGGAGAGCAATCGATGCGTGCCAGGTTCGAGCAGTCCGCCGTTCGTTTGCTGCGCAATATATTCCAAACGGGCTTGTTTGAAAACCCATATGTTGATCCCTCAAGTTCAAAGACGTTGGTGGGCAATCCCTCATTCATGTCGGAAGGCTACAGTGCGCAGCTGAAATCGCTGATATTGCTGAAGAACAAAGGCGGAGTTCTCCCTGTGAAAAAAAGAGTGACGGCATACATTCCAAAGCGAGTGGTTCCGGCCGGCCGTGACTGGTTTGGCAACGTGACACCTGAGCGTATTGAAGCTGCGGTAAAAACGGAAATTGTAAATAAATTTTTCGACCTGACCGACGACCCGGCGAAAGCAGACCTGGCGATCGTCTTCATAAAAAGTCCGCAGGGCGGAACGGGCTACAGCAAAGAAGACCGCAACCAGGGCGGAAACGGCTATGTACCGATCACGTTGCAATATGGTTCGTACAACGCAAGGGAAGCACGCGAGCAGAGCATCGCTGCCGGGGACCCGGTCGTTGATCCTACGATCACCAACCGTTCCTACAAAGGAAAAACCACCGCAGCCACCAACGTCTCGGACCTCAAGTCCGTGTTGGAAACGAGGGCTAAAATGCAGGGCAGGCCAGTTGTGGTCTGTGTGGAAGCCGCAGGTCCGAT
>DASPNN010000536.1:0-6528 GCA_035626495.1 Chryseosolibacter sp. | reverse complement strand
AGCGATTACCACGATAACCACGATGATGAAAAAAATGGGTGTTCCCGAATACCGCATTGCCGTGACTGAATCGGCAACATACGCGTCGGCGGGCGACGACAGATTTTATCTCGGTTTAAAGGCATTATAAGTTGAAAGGTTGATTTGTTAGTTTAAACCCCCGTCGCCTGGCGGGGGTTTTTTCTTGCATTGAGAAAATGAAGCGGCCGTGGACTTTACATCCTGGACTTCATTACTTTTGCAGGATGAACTTCAGCGAGGAGATTTTCTTGACGAATCTTGCCCAGACGTCTCCGTTTCCCTTTCTTATTCCAGTGGAGCGCGCTGAAGGAATTTACCTTTACTCACCCGGGGGCAAAAGATACGCCGACCTGATTTCGGGCATCGGTGTCAGCGCCATAGGCCACCGTCATCCCAAGGTGATCGATGCGATCCGTGAGCAAATAGACAGACATCTTCATGTGATGGTCTATGGAGAATATATCCAGCACACGTCTAACATGCTTGCAAAATGTATCACCGACCTGCTTCCGCCAAATCTGAATTGCGTTTTTCTTGTTAACTCAGGGACAGAGGCAAACGAGGGCGCGCTGAAGCTTGCCAAAAGGGCAACCGGCAGGACAGGCATTGTATCTTTTTTCAAATCCTACCATGGAAGCACGCACGGATCGCTGAGTGTTTCGGGCAACGAGCTGAAGAAGCAGGCGTTCAGGCCCTTACTGCCAGATGTTACATTCCTGACTTACGACGAGCCCGGCGAATTAAACGGGATCACGGAGGCGACCGCGTGTGTGATCGTGGAAACGATACAGGGAGATGCCGGCGTTCGGATTCCATCAGCTAAATTTATGCGGGAATTGCGCCAGCGTTGTACCGATACGGGGGCGTTGCTCATATTCGATGAAATTCAATGCGGCATGGGGCGTACTGGAAAGTTGTTTGCCTTCGAACATTTCGGCGTTGTGCCCGACATTCTCACGGTTGGGAAAGCATTCGGTGGGGGCCTCCCGATAGGCGCTTTCATTTCCGAACGCAAGCTGATGCAAACACTCACACACGACCCCATGCTCGGACACATCACTACGTTCGGCGGAAATCCCGTTTGCTGCGCGTCGGCACTGGCGACCTTGAACGTCATCAAGGATGAAGGGCTGCTCGACCAGGTGGAAGCCAAAGGAAAATTATTTGAGCAATACCTCCGGCACCCGGCGATCCGCGAGATCCGTCGTATCGGGCTGATGTTCGCTATTGACTTCGAATCCGCAGAACGCGTAACAGCCATCGTGAACGAGGCTAAGGCAAACGGTGTGATCTGCTACTGGTTTCTCTCGCATCCCTATAGTTTCAGGATCGCCCCACCACTCACCATCACCGATGAACAGATACGAGAGTCGTGTGAAGTTATACAATCGGCTATAAACAAGACAGCATGAGCAAAAAACCATTTGACCGCCTTGATTACATCTTCAAATTGCTGATCGTCATGGCCCTGTCGATCACGGCCATCATCCTTTGCCGCGACATCGTCATACCGCTTGCTTTCGCGGGTTTAATATCGACTGTTATGCTTCCAGCCGTCAAGCGGATTGAAAAAAAAACCGGGCAAACATGGGCCGTCCTCATTGTGCTCATTGGTGGAATTGTCGTCTTCGGATTTCTAGGCTGGCTCATGGTCAATCAAATGATCAACCTGGTCAACGATCTGCCTAACATTGAATCCAAACTCGACGCCTTCCGGGAGGAAACCACACGACGGATCTCCGACACTTTTGGCATCAGCAGCCACGAACAGATCAAAATGCTGCAGGATGGGCTCAAGACAGTGACATCCTACCTGGGAAGCTTTTTATTGACCACATCGAATACAGTGTCCACCCTGATTCAGATTCCGATTTACATTTTCCTGTTGCTGATTTACCGGGAAAAATTCCGTTTGTTTTTCCTCAGTATGGTCCCGAATGACAATGATGAAATCACCTGGAAGAAAGATGTCGAGAACGTGATCCAGGGGTACATTTCGGGTCTCTTGCTCGTGACCCTGATCGTCGCAGCCTTGAATTCGATCGGGTTGCTTGCCCTGGGGATCGACCATGCGATCTTCTTCGGAATTCTGTCCGGTGTGCTAACCATTATTCCTTACGTTGGAATTTTTATCGGGGCGTTGTTTCCTGTGTTGATGGCGCTCATCACCAAAGACAGTGGCTGGTATGCCCTCGGTGTGGTGATCGTTTTTACGGTTGTACAGTTCCTCGAAGGAAATTTCATTACGCCGCGCATTACCGGATCGAAGGTCAGCATAAACGCCCTTGCTGCAATCCTTGCCCTGCTCATCGGCGGGAAAATTCTCGGCATCGCCGGTATGATCCTCGCTGTACCGGCCATCGGAGTTTTCAAGATCATCCTGTCTTATTCAACACATCTGAAGCCGTTCGTGATCCTGCTGGGTGACGACAACCTCAAGGAGAAGAAGCTCGACCCCACCACCCAAACACCACCGGTTGAAGATCTTAAAGACGAATTAAAAGACAAAGATCCTTCAGCCGACGTAACGAAAGTGTGACGTGCTAACGGATCGGGAAACCGATCTCAGCAAAAATGAGCCCATGATGATCAGTCCTGAATTCTGCAAGGTCGTGCTTGAGCCGGTTGTGTAACCCATGTTCGTATCGGACATTAAAAAAGCTACGTTCCCATTTGAGTGACAGCTCGAGCGGCAAGGTGACAACAAATGGCTTGTAGTAGCGATTGGCGCCAAGGCCCCGGCTCCCGCCGGCAAAAACATCTTCACGAATACGCGAGTACGACAAGAGCAGCGTCTGACAGGCGAGTCCGGTGCCAATCGAAAAATGTTTACCTGCATGCAGGTGCCATGTGACCGAGGGTCCCAGCGTAATGTCCGAAGTGGCCACGGGATAGTGTCCGAGGTCTGCGTTTGTTTGATCGTAGAAATTGACTTCCTCCCAATACACTGAACGGGAAATATTGGCCTGGGCTTTCAGGCTCGACTTTGACCCCATCCTCATCCATCCGCACACACCGACGCCAAATCCGCCGATCAAAACTTTAGGTTTTACATCGGAGTCGTAGCCAAGGACCGGGTACATGCCCTTTGCCGAAGCTCGCGGCACGTACTGGTTGATGTTGCCTGTAACAAAAAATTGTACGCTGTCCGTCTGACCCAGGGCTTTCCAGGCGACGAGTGTTATCGAGAAAATGAACAAGGCCCTCATCGTTTTATCAGGATCCGTGTAACTGTTTTCGTTGCCGATCTCAAGATCACATGATACCTGCCCTCAGGTTTGTCCCGTACATCGATCTCATACTGGTATTCCCCCGATGTCACCCTTTCGCTTATGAGCACTTTACCTGTTGGATCAAAAACGCTAAGCTCGGCTGGTTCCGCAGAAGGGTGATTCACCCGGATATAAGCCCGATCGAGCATTGGGCTTGGAAATGCGATGAGCGTTGCGTCGCGCTGTTCGATATCGGGATGTTCGCTGCAGGCCATGGCGCACATCAGGACGATCTGCCCGAAATTGCGGGTTAACTTTTTATACATAGGTCTTTTTTTTACCGATCAATTCCAGATGGCGACTACAACTTTTCGATTACGATGTTGTGATTGGTATATATGCAGATATCGGCCGCGATGTTCAGGCTCTCGCGCACGATGTCTTCGGCAGAAAGGTGCGGTGCGTGTTTTTTCAATGCAAGCGCTGCCGATTGCGCGTACATGGATCCTGAGCCGATGGCAGCAATCTGGTTGTCAGGCTCCAGGACGTCGCCGGTACCGGAGAGAACCAACAATTCGTCCTTATTGATGGTGATCAGCATTGCCTCAAGCCGGCGGAGATATCGGTCGGTTCTCCAGTCCTTCGCCAGCTCGATCGCCGCCCGTTTCATATTGCCTCCGTAGCTGTTGAGCTTTTCCTCGAAGCGTTCGATGAGCGTAAATGCGTCCGCGGTTGATCCTGCAAACCCGGCAAGGATTTTACCATCATGAAGCTTGCGGATCTTCCTGACATTGCTTTTGGCCACGTAGTTGCCCATCGTCGCCTGTCCGTCTCCGCCTATGGCCACCTGTCCGTTGTGAAGCACACCGATGATGGTTGTTGAATGTATTTTTTCCATGAAGCAATTACTATTTATAAAAAAAAAGAAGCCGCGCGGCGGCGCGGCGATGATCATCAGATCAGGATTCGCACCGGATCTTCAAGCAAGCCTTTCAGGGTTTTGAGGAAGGCCGAGCCCACAGCGCCATCGACGGCGCGATGGTCACAGGAGAGTGTCACTTTCATGACATTTCCGGGGACGATCTGACCGTTTTTAACGATCGGTGTTTCCTTGATGCCGCCAACGGCAAGGATACACGCGTCCGGCGGGTTGATGATGGCGGTGAATTCCTCAATGCCGAACATCCCCAGATTTGAAATCGTAAACGTGCTTCCCTCCCAATCCGAAGGCTGCAATTTTTTGTCGTGCGCCTTTTGCGCCAGATCTTTTACCTCCGCTGCGATGTGCGACAACGATTTGTTGTCGGCAAACCGGACGACCGGCACAAGCAAACCATCCTTCACGGCGACTGCAACGCCGATATGAATATGGTGGTTGCGGCGCATCTTTTCACCCAGCCATGAAACGTTGACGTCCGGGTGCTGGCGCAGTGCAACCGCCGCAGCCTTGACCACGATGTCGTTGAAAGAGATCTTGATGGGGCTGATCTCGTTGATGCTCTTTCGCGCCTCGACCGCCTTATCCATGTTGATCTCCATGGTCAGGTAGAAGTGCGGCGCTGAGAACTTGCTTTCCGCAAGCCTCCGCGCGATGGTCTTCCGCATTTGCGATACTGGAACTTCTTCGAAGCTTTCCTGACCGACAACTTTCGGCAGGACGACGGGAGCGGCAGCGCCCTTCCCGGCCGGAACTTCTGCGGATGGCTTGTAATTTTCCACGTCGCGCTTTGTGATGCGCCCATGGTCACCGGTTCCCTGCACTTTATTGATGTCGACGCCCTTGTCTTTGGCCAGTTTTTTCGCGAGCGGTGACGCCTTGATTCGTCCGTTCGAACCGTGCTCGGCGTGCGTCGCCTGCCGATCAGCGCCAGCATGCGCCGCCTCCGGTTCCTGCTTGGCGGCTGCCGGTGCTTGGCCCCCCGGGGACTTTTCCTCGTGCGCCTTAAGCAAGGTTTGCCAGTCCGCGCCTTTTTCCCCAATGATCGCCAGCACGCCGTTTACAGGCACCGACTTTCCTGCCTCTGCGCCAATGTAAAGCAAGGTGCCCGTATTGTAAGATTCGTACTCCATCGTCGCCTTGTCGGTCTCCACTTCCGCTAACAGCTCGCCATTCTTCACCGGATCGCCGACTTTTTTATGCCATGCTGCAATGACCCCGTCAGTCATCGTGTCGCTCATCTTGGGCATGAGCACGATTTCAGCTTTTATTCCACTGGTATCTATTGCTGTAGCTGTAGCTGTTGCTGTAGCTGTAGCTGTAGCTGTTGCTGCGGGTTGTGCAGCCTGCGCCGGGGCCGTGCCACCCGTCGCCGCAGCGGTTCCCGCACCTTCCAGCAGTGATTTATAATCTTCACCCTTATTGCCGACAATTGCCAGGACATCATTGACTTTTACGGCCTCCCCCTCCTTCGCGCCCAAGTAGAGAACGGTCCCGGTGTTGAACGACTCATAGTCCATGGTGGCCTTATCAGTCTCGATTTCTGCCATTAATTCTCCCGACTTCACAGAATCCCCCACCTTTTTGTGCCATTTCGCGATAACTCCTTCCGTCATTGTATCGCTCATCTTCGGCATTCTTACGATTTCTGCCATTGTAGTTGTTGAAGTTTTAAATAACCGTTGCAAATACGCGCCGCAAACCTTTTCGGAGCGTATACCTGTGTTTTTAAGCCTCCAAAAATAGGGATGAAATGACGATTTTCAAGTAATTTTTTAGGATCCGCCGTTTCAGAAGTTAAACGTGCCGATGAGGAACTCGACCTTGGTGGTTTCGGGATGCAGGCCGAGTGTGTATCTGATCCCAAGATCGAGCTGAGGCAGGAAACGCATGATATTGATGTCAACCTTAGCCTCGACGCCGACCGAAGAATATGCACGCTTAATATCCGAGATAAAAGGATTGTCGTTTGCGTAATCGAGCGTAACGGCGCCGTATCCGTAGTCAAGAAATCCATTTAAGCGAAGACGTTGAATGTTCAGGAGAGGGCCAACGTTGATATCGGGATACCACACCGGCAAAGTATAGTTGGCGGACAGCGTATAAAAATCACGGAAACGGTAGACCGACTGACCGCGCGGGAGCGGTATTGCATTCTGAAACCAGTAATTGTCCGGTTGCAGGTTCATCTTTGTTTTCTGGTAGGCGCCATAACCCCAAAAAGAGTGGTGGCGGAATAAGCCGGGAAAATAGAGCACGCCCGTTATTCCCAACGACTCTCCATCAAAATCACCTCCATATGGCGTGGAATAATATTGAAAGGATATACGTTGACCCCACTTGCTGTTGATATCGCGG
>DASPNN010000535.1:0-7240 GCA_035626495.1 Chryseosolibacter sp. | reverse complement strand
TGTCGAGAATCCTGCCGGACACCACGGCCATTTTCTCTTCCTCTAAAAACAAGTCCCGCTCAATCTCCTGGTATTCGGTGACACCGGTCAAATCAAGTATTTGCGGAACCGGTTCGTGCTTATAGGCCTGGGCCTGCAACTGATACGATGTCCCGTGCGGGAGCCGCACCTGGTAAGTGGCCGTCGCATCATCGATCAATAGGGAATCCACCACCTTGTTGTCCACGAGGATTGCGAGGTTACGCGGATTGCCCGCGTTCTCGGCATTTCGGACTACTACCCTGCCCTTTACAAGGACATACGGAAGCGGTGTGAGGCCTAGATCCATTTTTATCGTCGTGAATTCGCGCTGCCTGGAAACATCAACCTGGCCAGGGGTGGAAATGAAATGATCCAAATTCGCTTTGATACTATAGGCGTGACGCAGTGGCAACTTAATCCTGTATGTTCCCGCGTCGGTGTCGACCCACAACGAATCGGGCTGCTTCCCATCGACTGTGATTCCATAGTTCCTTCCCTTAACCACCTCGTGGCTTTTTCCATTCACGACAGAACCGGATACGATGACATAAGGATTTTCCTCGAAGAGTTTTACTGTGAACAAGTCGGCGTTTCCCGGCGACTTATTTGTCGAAGCATAATAAGCCCAGCTTCCCTTGACGTTCGTCTTGAAATACGACTCCCATCCTGGCGTATTGATCGTATCCGACAACATGACAGGGGGTGACCATTTGTTCCATCCCTGCCCCTGCCGCACGGATTTATAAATATTGAACTTGTCTTTCCCTGCGCGGTCGCTTGCAAAGTAGATCACGTTGCCGTCCGCAGACAGGAAGGGTGTTTCTTCATTCAATCGGGTGTTGAGTCCTTTAAGCTTCTTGGGTTTCGTGAACTTTCCGTTTTCTTTGCGGATGGAGTAATATAAATCGTTGCGCTCGCCATTGTAAACTTTCGAGTAGCTCAGCACGAGCGAGTTGCCGCTGTATGTCAATGACCCGCTGCTGCGCATGCCCCGGTTCTTGTGCGGAAATGCACGAACCCTCAACTTGACGGGAACCGACCAGGTGCCGTTTACCCGTTCAGAGACCGAAAACCCACGTTTCTTCCAGATCATTCCCCGTTTATTGTAAATCCCATTGAGCAAAAGCGTATTGCCATCACCCGACACGGAAAGCACTGCGTTGTATCTTCCGATGTTCAGGTTCGGCATGCGGGTGGCATCACTCCATGTGCTGTCATTGAGACGGGTAGAGTACCAGATGTCTTCGCTGTCGCGCAACCCATAGGTGTTTTCCGGATGGTTTACGCGAACAAAGAACAGCGTGCTTCCGTCGGGGGTGACCACCGGATTGATTTCATTATAGATGGAGTTGACGGAAGGGCCGAGAGATTTTGGCAGGAAGGAAGACTGCGCGCCCGCCATCGCAGCGGACACCATCAATATCATTGTTAAAAAAAAGGTTCTCATTTCAGTTCTCTTTTTTAGGATAAGGCTGTTTTTCCTGAGTCTTATCACGTCCGAATACAAAGTTCAAACCCGCGCGCAGGTTGAAGTACTGCATGCTGTTGACATAGCCATTCAAAGTGTTGCCCGTAGCAAGCGCCAGCGGGGCGCGCAACAAGTTGTCACCCGCCAGGTAAAACTGGATGGGCGCAAAGTTCAATGACAGACCCGCCCCAAGATTGTTAAAAGAATTGTTCGTTATGGTGTAACTGATCGAGGTGCCAACCCTGCGGCCAAACTCTTTATTGATCGACGCGGTGATCGCAGGCATGAACCGTCCCTTAAACCGCTCGGCGCTGAACATCGCTCCCGCTGTCACCGTTTTGCGGATCTCATACACAGCCGTCAAATATATTTTTCCCGGAAGCGGCGTGCGGTATGAGTCGATGCGGCCCTCCTCGGGCGTGAACTTGGATTCCAGGGAGTCGAACTGCGAATCATCGGTTTCCCCATTCAGCATTTCCTGCAGATCGAACCCTTCGAATGTGAAGTTGGCCCGGTCGGGATCGAGTTTGTAACCGTATAGATCATTTTTCCACGTAATGCTTCCCAGGTCGATGATGCTGGCACCGAAAGTCAGGCGGTCTTTAAAACGATAAGTCGCCCCCAGGTCGACGGCCATCCCGTTATTACGCGTAAAGTCACGCCAGTTCTTTTCGATATCATACTCCGAGCTGTCCAGGTTGTGTATGCCCGAGGTACGTACATCCATGTCGGCCGACACATTGATCGCATAGTCTTCGCCCAGTGATAGGTTGAAAAGGGCCTGCTGTGTGGTGGCGTTTGCGACTCCCTTCAGGACTTTGAAACGCGCACCGAGAGTAAGGTTCTTGTTGATGATGTATGATCCGCCGAACCCTGCCTCGACATATCCGAGTGATTCGATCTTCGGCGAAAGTGAGGCGGTCCCGTTTACGTATGCAGACGTTCCATTGATGAACAAGCCGGTCAGATCTTTTGGCAGCATGAGCCGGTTATAGACCTTTGCGGTTACATTGGCTGTGAAATACATCCGCGCGGACACCTTCATACTCAGACGGAAAACATCAGCCTGCACGTTGGTGTTGACATAATTCCTGTCCTGCATAGCCGCATAAAGCTTGTCCAGGTCAGCAACCAGCACGTTACTTTGTTTCGAGACAAAATCATTGTACGTAAACCCGTTGTTTGAAAAACCCGCAAAGACCGAAGAGCCGGGCAGGCCAATCGAAAACTTATACGCGGGCTTAAAAGCCGGGTTATAGTACGATACCTGGGGCAAGCTCGACATAAAAGGCATTGTCGCCTCCAGCTGGGCAAATGAGGTGGCCCATACGGCTGTCAGGCACCACAATAAACACACGACTTTCTTCATAGGTCAACCTCAAGGTTTAGCTTGGCCTCAAGACCAAGCTTGATATTGATTTTGTAATTGGATTTGAATTTGACAAGCGGATAGTTGCCGCTCCCGTCCTTGGATGTGGTGGTCGCCATCCGGACGATCATTTTCCTGGCTTCGAACAACGCTTCAAGTTTCGCGGCTGACAGCGGAATATCCACGTCGGCGATTCCGGGGGCACTCAGGTCACCAGCGCTTGTGACTGTGCTGCCCTTGATCAACGCGGTTTGACCGGTGGCAAAGATCGAGTCGATCAGGACGCCATTTTCATCGGCCAGGTAGATCTGCAGGGCGGCCTCCAATGGAAGCTCGTTGACGGCAATTGAGTGCAAGACCGCGCTCTCAATCTCCGACTGCTTGCTGTCTGAAAGATCGATGTCAAACGTATCCGTCAGTACGATGCCGGTCGCTTTGCCGTGTACCGGAACTTCCACGGTCAGCTTCACGCTGATCTTGCTTGTATCCGCGCAGAAATTAGAGCCTGACGTCAGCCCTTTATTGATGCCCATTTGAAACTGATAATAGAATTGCTGCGGGGCATAATCGAAGACCGCCGCAACATTGGCGAACCCTACATTGGAAACAGCTTGACCACCAAGTGTAGCAGGCGCATTGATCACTACAGGATTAGGTGTTGAAAACAGAATCGGCAGCGGTTCGGCATTCTCCTTCCGCACCTCGAAAGGTTCGAATTCAAGCGTTGCCGGAAGTCCATACTCAGAAGTTATTTCCAGGTTGATTTTCGGCTCGGCAAAAGATACTTCCGCATCCCCGAGCGCGTTTCCAAAGGCATTGATGTCGATCGTCAGCGTGGGGATCCTGGTAGGAGTCCGTTCGCCGAAAAAGCCTTTGACGTACTGGAAGTCAATAGATTCAAACCCCAATATCACGGACGCCTCTGTCGGATGTGTGATCACCACCGTATTCCCGTGTGGCTTTTCGATCAGTGACAGCCTGGCTGTAAAACGATTGTCATCCAGGGTTGCCACGTAGTCTCCCAAGTCTATGATCGCGGAGCCGCCGCTGAGGGCTGTGATCCTTTGCTTGAGCGCGGCGCCATTCTTTTGAAAATCCGGCAGCTCCAGTTCAAGCTCGAATACCCCCGATGCGGGGTTCTGAGGCGTGAAATTCAACCCCAAAATCAGGATCGTGCCTGGCTTGAATTTAATTTCAGTCAACTTTTCAGGGGCAAAGCCGAGGTCCCGGTCAAGCTCGACCGACGCATAAGTGGTTTCGCTGGCGCGGGGCAAGAGCGTACCCGGGGGTACTGGCAGACTCTCGGAAAAACTCTTGTCCGGGAACTTGAGCATGTCGCGGATGTCTTTGGTGACGAGGGTTTTTTCATAAAAAAGATATACGAGCCCGTCGGGATACACCTTGACATATTCCTGGTCCTCTTCGTTGATCAAATCGGATATTCCCAGCTCGCCGAACGCAAGGGGAATCGACATTTCGGGGGTGGCTTTCAGTTTTTCAAGCTCATAGTCGCTGGAGTCAAACAACTCGTCACACGACCAGAAGGTAAATAAGATAACGGAAGCGATAGCGAAGAAAGGCCATTTCTTCCTGACCGGCAATTGCATAACTGTGGGGTACGGGGTTAATTACGACGGCATTATGCCGCCAATTCTAAAGATACGACAGTTCGGGCAGATGAATAGCGAAAGTCGCGCATTTTCATACAACCCTCATATTAATGATGGATTTTAGCAGTCGACAGGGCATTTAGCGACGATTTATTTGAAAAAACGCTACTTGAATACAACAGGCTGCGTCCACGCGGTTTCGAAATCACCAGCCTGGAAAGGATTCGCCTTCGCCTTATTACTGACGATCCTTGCGCGCACGAACAAATAGTCTTTGGATAAACGAAAACTGGCCTCGCTGCCATTGGTCGACTGAAGGAGCATGGATCGAAAATCACCTTTTCGCGCACCAATAAACTCTATTTTATAACGCACTCCGTCCTCTGGCAAAACCCTCACCCTTATGCGTTCACGGCCAATGGAAATTTCTTGCAAGGTCACGCCGGTGGAGGCATAAAAACGCCCGCGCTCCAACGCGTCGACAATAGCCGCTGCCGACAAGGTTTCAGCCTGGACCATAACCCATCCCCTACCGGCATTGCTGAACGCTGTTCCGAAGGAATGATAGTTATGACTGTCGTCGGTAGCCAGGCCGTACATCGGCGGAACACCCTTGCTCAGGTACGCGATGTTGATCCGGTCCCACATTTCTTCTGTGCCAGGATGAAGTGAATCTCCGTAGTTGTGCACATACGGATGACCGTTGTATACCTCAAAAAAACGTTCGCCGCGCAGGCCGATCATATCTTCCACCGTTATGGCAAACCCAAAATTCGGATGGTTGATATGGGGAAACATTGGAATGCCCGTTTGGCGCCGTTGCGCATTGACAGCATCGATATTGTTTTGCAGCACTTCGAACACGCTTTTCCCATGCTGGGGCGCAATCAAGGATTCGATGTTGGTGGCGTTCAGGTGAAGGGGCTTGCCTTCAAAGCTGTCGGTGATCTCTTCTGAGGGCAGGATAATAAAACGCTCATCCTCGAACAGCGGCTTGTACTCGGGGTAAGTCTTCAGCTTGACATGCGTTCTGCCGGAGTCGATTTTACTGACCACCCACCCCGGGCCGAATTTTTCGGAGTAGCGATCGAATCCCTCCAGATACATTCTGCTATCGGGAATTTTGACCCATTTCTCACCCATGGCAAGAATGTTATGCTCTGAAAGCGCCAGAAAATGGTACCCATGGGTTTTGTACCAATCGATGACCATTTCCGGAAATTCGTCTCCATCACTCCAGTACGAGTGAGTATGCAGATTGCCCTTGTACCATGTCAGGTCTTTCCCTTCGTCGGCCGGAAAAAGATAGGCTAGCGAAAGGAAGGTCAGCTGATAGATCCATATTCCCATACGAACGGATGCGTAATGTTGTAAGGACGTGCGACCGCCACACCGGACGGAATCGCTTGTGTAAAGTTGCGGAAAGTTTTTCTCGAATCGAAATGCCGGACGGCGGCTTCAGAAACGGTAAAGGAGGGCGTTGATGTTCATCCCCGCCCCGACGGAAGCCATGACGACATGGTCACCTTCGGCAATGCTGTGCCCTGGCAACTTGCTTTTCAGAATTAGGTCAAGCAGTGTCGGTACCGTTGCTACCGAGCTGTTTCCGAGCCAGCCGATGGTCATCGGCATCACGTCCTCGCTGACTTGGGCGACTCCATACAATCTGAATATCCTTTCAAGGATTGCCGAATCCATTTTATGATTTGCCTGGTGAATGAGCACCTTGCTCACCGCGTCAAGGGAAACCCCAGCCTTGTCCAGCACATTTTTGACTACCAGGGGCACATGGTTCAGAGCAAATTCATAAACCTTTCTCCCGTTCATTTTGATAAAGAGATCCATTTTACTCTTCGCATCCGGGGCATACGAGCAATCCATGTTCAGGAGCATGGCGTGATCGGCGGCAAAAGTCTGCGTTTTGTGTGAGATAATCCCCTTGTCATGACGGGTATCAGCTTGCAAAATAACGGCACCGCTACCATCACTATAGATCATCGAATCCCGGTCGTGCGGATCGATGACGCGCGAAAGCGTTTCCGTTCCAATGATCAGACATCGCTTCGCGTCGCCGGAACGGATGAAGTAGTTGGCCTGGATCATTCCCTCTACCCATCCGGGGCAACCGAATGGGAGGTCGTACGCAACGCAGTCGGGATTTTTGATCTTCAGCAACGCCTTGACACGTGACGCCAACGAAGGAACGATGTCGATCCGCGTACTTTCGTGCGCGATATCACCGAAATTGTGCGCAACAATCAAATAGTCGAGCGTTTCCCGGTCAATCCCGGAGCTTTCAATGGCGTCGGTCGCTGCAAGGAATGCGAGGTCGGACGCTTTCTGGTCCGGCAACGCATAGCGGCGTTCCGCAATGCCGGTGATCTCCTGAAACTTGGCGATGATACTATCATTCGTTTTATTCAAACGGCTTCCATCCTTTTCAAAAAATTGTGCATTTGAAAAGTGCTCGTTTTTGATGGTGAGTGAGGGGATGTAACTACCGGTAGCGACGATGGCGGATCTTATCATGTTGGGCGCGTCATGCAAACTGACAAGCGAAAATAAAAATTGCCCGTAAATATAGGAATTAATGAAAGCGATCCAATGAGCCGAAGCGCCCATCGTCTCACAGTTTTATTTTACGCCCCACACAAACGTTAGTACAAAATGTGCAGCGATCACTGAGCAATGAAAAGGGAACGCCGGATGACGGCCAGCTCTGAACGACAATGAAATATCCTCTTTCTATTGCCGGTTCCCGCCATTTAATTT